>CAYSOD010000897.1:0-1500 GCA_964432385.1 uncultured Rubrivivax sp. | reverse complement strand
GTCGAAGGCCTCGCCGGCGATGTGCTGGGTGCTGCCCACGCCAGAGGAGGCGTACTTGAAGTCGCCGGGCTTGGCCTTCATCGCGGCCACGAGTTCGGCCACGTTTTTCACCGGCACCTGCGCGCCCACCACCAGCACGTTGGGCACGGTGACGATCAGGCCCACGGGCACCAGGTCCTTCAGCGGGTCAAAGGCCAGCTTGATCAGGTGCGGGGCAATGGCCTGCCCGGTGTTGGTGGCCACCAGCAGCGTGTGGCCGTCGGCCGGGGCCTTGGCGGTGATGTCGGCGGCGATGGTGTTGGAGGCGCCAGGTTTGTTCTCCACCACCCAGGTGCCCTTGAGCCCCTCGGCGAACTTCTCGGCCAAGAGCCGGGCGATGATGTCGGTGCCGCCACCCGGCCCGGCGCCCACCATCAGCTTGACGGGCTTGGTGGGGTAGGCCGTCTGCGCGCTGGCCGGCAGGGCCAGCGCCGCTGCCATGGCCATCAGTGCGGTGGTGAAGGTCTTGCGTTGCATCTTGCGGTCTCCTCCTGGCTTCAGTGGCTGTTAAGGCGGCTCATGCCCATGCGGCACGCCAGGTCGAAGGCGTTGAGCATGGCACCGGGGTTGGCTTTGCCGGCCCCGGCGATGTCGTAGGCCGTGCCGTGGGCCGGCGTGGTGATGGGGATGGGCAGGCCACCGTGCACGGTGACGCCGCGCTCAAAGCCCATCAACTTCATCGCGATCTGGCCCTGGTCGTGGTACATCGTGACCACGCCGTCGTAACCCCCTTCGGTGCGAATGGCCCGCACGAAAGCGGTGTCGGCGGGGAAGGGACCATCGGCCTGGAAGCCGCGCTCAGCAGCCAGGCGAACGCCCGGCTCGATGATGCGGCCTTCCTCGTTGCCATAGTTGCCGTTGTCACCGTTGTGCGGGTTCAGGCCGCACACCGCGATGCGTGGGCTGGCCTTGCCCGAGGCCTGCAGCGCCCGGTGGATCATGCCGATGGCGTCCGCCACCTTGTGCGGTGCCAGCAGTGTGCTCACCTCCTTGAGCGCCACGTGCGAAGTGACACGCGCCGTCCACAGGTTTTCCAGCACGTTGAGCTCGCCGCAGATCCCGTCAAAGGCCAGCAGCTCCGAGAACCAGCGCAGCTCGTCCTCCTGGTGCATGCCGCCAGCGCGCAGTGCGCCCTTGTTCAGCGGCGCAAAGCAGAAGGCGTCAGCCGCGCCCGACTGCGCCAAGCGCGCGCCCACTTCCAGCCCCTGCAGCATGTAGAGGCCGTTGTCGGCGCTGGCTTGGGCCCGCGGGAAGGCCGGGGCGTCAGCGCCGGACCAGTCATGCCAGCGCACGCCTGCGGGCACCTGCACTTGGCCGCGCTGGCCGATGAGGATCACGTCGGCCTTGCCCAGGGTCGCCGGGTCGGCCAGGAGTTTGGTCACCAGTTCCGGACCGATGCCGGCAGGGTCCCCGGTGAACAGGGCGATGGTGGGTTTCATAGGAAGGTCCTTGGGGAAGATT
>CAYSOD010000896.1:0-1504 GCA_964432385.1 uncultured Rubrivivax sp. | reverse complement strand
GACCGCCCGGCACAGCTCGATGCGACCGGGGCGCGCGCTCATCACCACGGTGCGGCTGGCCCTGAACACGGCCTCGTCGATGTCGCGGGTGACAAAGAGCACGGTCTTGCGCTCGGCCTCCCAGATGGACAGCAGCAACTCCTGCATCAGCTCGCGGGTCTGGTGATCCAGCGCACCGAAGGGCTCATCCATCAGCAGGATGCGCGGCCCATTGGCCAGCGCGCGGGCGATTGCCGTGCGCTGCTGCATGCCGCCCGAGAGTTGCTTGGGATAGTGCTGCTCGAAGCCGGTCAATCCCACCTTCGTGATGAAGCCGTGCGCAATCTCGAGTTGCTGGGCGCGCGGCATGCCACGCTCACGCAGGCCGAAGCACACGTTATCCAGCACGTTCAGCCAAGGAAACAGCGTGTAGCTCTGGAACACCATGCCGCGGTCGGCGCCTGGGCCCTCGATGCGCCGGCCGTCCAACTGCACTTCACCAGCGGTGGGGTGGTCCAGCCCGGCCACGATGCGCAGCAGCGTGCTCTTGCCGCAACCGCTGGGCCCGAGGATGGTGACAAAGTCGTTCTCGGCCACGCCCAGGTCGGTGGCCTGCAGCGCGAGCGTGCCGCCACCGACGCCCTCGAAGCGACGCTCCACGCCGCGGATCTCCAAGATGGTCAACGGACACACTCCAGCCAAGCCAGAGCCACAGAACCGGCTCTGCCGGGCCGTCGGCGAACGGCCCCCTCGGGGGGGTGCGAGCAAACGTGAGCTTGCGGGCTCATAACCTGGCCCAGGGAAACAGCCGCCGGTTCACAGCCTTGAACAGCAGGTCGCTGGCGAGGCCGATGACGCCGATGACGATGATGCCGAAGATGATCTGGTCGGTGGCCAACAGCGCTTGGCTGTCGGTGATCATGTGGCCGATGCCGCTGGAGGCACCGATCAACTCGGCCACGATCACGTAAGTCCAGGCCCAACCCAGCACCATGCGCAACGTTTCGGCGATCTCAGGCGCCGCGCCTGGAATGAGCACGCGCCGAATCAGCCCCTGGTCGCCCACGCCCAAGGTGTAGGCGGCCTCCACCAGATCGCGCCGCGTGTTGCCCACGATCACGGCAATCATCAACACCAGTTGGAAGAAGCTGCCGATGAAGATGACAGCGAGCTTCTGCGCCTCGCCAATACCCGCCCACAGGATGAGCAGAGGAATGAAGGCGCTGGCCGGCAGGTAGCGGGCAAAGCTGACGAAAGGCTCGAAGAAAGCCTCGATGGGTTTGTACGCCCCCATGGCCACGCCCAGGGGCAAGGCCAGGGCGGCAGCGATGAGGAAGCCACCCACCACGCGCCACACCGTCATGCCGATGTCTTCGGCAAAACCCATCTTCGTGAGCAACACCCAGCCCGACTTCACCATGGTGATGGGGTCGGCCAGGAAGGTTTTGCTGACGAAGCCGACAAGCGTGGCCGCCGCGCAGACGGCCACGAAGACGACGAAAACAGCCACTCCAAGCACCACGCG
>CAYSOD010000895.1:0-1504 GCA_964432385.1 uncultured Rubrivivax sp. | reverse complement strand
AGACCTTTGACAACGCCACCAGTTGCTCGTCCGAGAACAGCCTGGTGCTGCTGGAAAGCGTGTACGACGCCGCAGTGCTGGCCCTTCGCAGCCAGGGCGCCGTGCTGCTGGACGCTGCGCAGAAGGCCAGGCTGCAGGCCCTGATGTGGCCCGACGGCAAGTTGTCGTCCGCCGCCACGGGCCAGAACGCCACCGTCGTGGCCCAGCGTGCCGGTCTGCACGAGGTGGAGGCCCTGCAGCCGTCCATGCTGCTGGTGGAGGAGAGCGGCTTTGGCCCCGAACATCCGTTCTCGGGCGAGAAGCTTGCGCCCGTGCTCACGCTGTACCGCGCACGGGACTTCGCGCATGCGATGGCCATCGTCGAGCAGATCTACGCCTGGCAGGGCGCCGGGCACTCGGTGGGCCTGCACAGCACGAGTGACGACCGCGCGATGCAGCTCGGCCTGCAGCTGCCGGTCTCGCGCGTGATCGTCAACCAGGCGCACTGCATCGCCACGGGGGGCAGCTTCGACAACGGCCTGCCTTTCTCCTTGTCCATGGGTTGCGGCACCTGGGGCCGCAACAACTTCTCGGACAACATGAACTACCGGCACTACCTGAACATCACCCGCATCTCGCGCCCCATTCCCGAGCGTGTGCCCAGCGAAGACGAGATCTTCGGCGCCTACTTCGGGAAGTTTGGCCGTGGGTGAAACGGGGCGTCTGCCTGCCAGCGGCGGGGCCATGCCGCAGGCGTCGACGCAGGGTGAGTCCCATGAGGCTCCGCACACCGTTCGCGCACTGATCGACCAGGCCGCGCAGCGCTGGCCGCAGGCGGTTTATGCCTGTGATGTGGAGGGGCGGCAGCGCATCACTTTTGCGGCGCTGCGCGAGCAATGCGCGCAGGTGGCCGCGCTGTTGCGCGCGGCGGGCTCGGCCCCTGGCGACACGGTGTCGCTCGTCATGCCCAACGGCCTGCAGACGCTACGCCTGCTGCTGGGGGCGATGCACGGTGGCTGGTGCGTCAACCCGGTGAACCTGCTGTCGCAGCCCGAGCAGATGCGCTACGTGCTGGACCACTCAGACTGCAAGGTGGTGTTGGCCAGCCCGGAATGGGCCGAGCGGGTGCAGGGGATCTTGAGCGGGCTGAGCCGGCCGGTCCGCCTGATCGTGACCGAGGCGGATGCGCAGGCATTGCCGTCAGTGCCGGCCGGCTCTGCGACAGCCGCCTCTTCAGGCGAGTCGGCCGCGTCTGCGCCAGCGGTCACCCCAGGTGCTCGCCCAGATTCGAATCATGGCGACCAGGCTGCTTGCGCAGACCCCGTGCCGGGTGACCTTGCCCTGCTCATGTACACCTCGGGCACCACGGGCGTGCCCAAGGGTGTCATGCTGACGCAGGCCAACCTGGCGGCCAACGCGCAGGCCATCAGCGCCGAGCACGCACTGGTGCCCGGTGACCGCGTGCTGGCTGTGCTGCCGCTGTACCACATCAACGCCTTCGCGGTGACCATGCTGGCCCCGCTGG
>CAYSOD010000894.1:0-1505 GCA_964432385.1 uncultured Rubrivivax sp. | reverse complement strand
GTACTTCTCGACCTCGGCGCTGTAGAACGGGCTGCCCGAGGCGATGGGCCCGGTGCAGGCCTTGTGCACGCCGCCCAGCAGCTGGTTGAGGATGAGCTTGCGGTCCAGCGCGAAGCTGATGGCCTGACGCACGCGCTTGTCGGCAAGCTTGGGGCTCTTGGTGTTGAAGGCCAGCCAGATCAGCGGGCCAATGGCCGGGCCGGCACCCGTCACCAACTGCACGCCCGGCACCTTCTTGGCGCGCTCCAGGTCGCGAGGGTCCCCAAGCTGCGCAATGATGTCGATCTCACCGCGCTCGAAAGCCAGCAACAGGCTGGACGGGTCCTTGTACTCGCGCACGATCATGCGGTCCAGCTTGGGCAGGTCCTTGAGGAAGAAGCGGTCGAAGCGCTCCATGATGATGTGCTCGCCCGGCTTGAACTCCACCAGCTTGAACGGCCCCGAGCCCACCGGGTTGGCGTTGCGCGGGTGCACCTTGGGGTCGGTACCGTCGCCGAAGATGTGCTTGGGGATGATGGGTGTGAGCGAGGTGGACATGGCCAGCAGCAGGGCCGGGTGCGGCTCGGCCAGCCGCACGACCGCCGTGCGCTCGTTGTCGATGGTCACCGCGTTCACCGGCCCGTACATGGTGCGGAAGGGGTGATGGTCGCGGATGGTCTCGATGGAGAACTTGATGTCCTCCGCCGTGATGGGCCGGCCATCATGGAAGACCGCGCCTTGGCGCAGCACCAAGCGCACGCTGCGGTTGTCGGGCGACAGCTCGAAGCTTTCGGCCAGGTAGGGCTGGGGCTTCCACTGCGCGTCCATGCGCAAAGGCGAGGCGAACAGTTGCGCCGCCGGCATCATGGTGGCAATGCCGCTTTGCACCGCGGCGTTCAGATGCCTGGGCTTTTGTGTGGTGCCGATGACCACCACGCCCCCGCGTGCGGCCTGGGCCAGGGCTTCAAGGGGCAGACCCATGAAAGAGGCGGCGGATGTAAGGCTGGCAGCCTGCAGCAGGTGGCGGCGGGTGATGTTGTGGTCCATGCGCGAACTTCTCCTCGAGTCGTCTGTCGATTGAGCGCTCATCCTAAGCGCTCAATACGAAGGTGGCGTGATCACCCATAGCACCCGACAAGGTATTTCCCCAGGGTTGTGGCAGCGGTGCGGGCCCTGCCGGGTGAAGGTGAAGCTGTCGCCGGCCTGGAGTTTCAGCACCCGGCCTTCCACGTGCAGTTCCAGCGTGCCGCTGAGCACCAGGCCCGCCTCTTCGCCGCGCCTCTCTCGATCGCGGTCACCGGTGGTGGCGCCAGGCTCAAAGGTGGTCTCCACCAGCAGCAGGGCGCCGCCCAGGTGGGGCGAGAGCATCTCCTCGTGCACGCCCGAACCGTGGAAGTCCAGCGTACGGCGGTTGCCGCGGCGCACCACCAAGCCCTCTTCCTCTGGCGCAGGGGGGGCGCCCGCGTCGAAAAACCAGGACACCTGCACCTCCAGCGCCGCAGCAATCTGATGCAGCGCCGAAATGG
>CAYSOD010000893.1:0-1505 GCA_964432385.1 uncultured Rubrivivax sp. | reverse complement strand
GAATGACGCACATTGATGAGTTGTGCGCCAGTGGACCGCGCCGCATCCACCAGTTCCTGGTAGCGCTCCAGACGGGTGTGCATGCCACTGACCACATCCAGGCCGGCCTTCAGTGCTTCAACCAGTGTGGGGATCCACCCGTGCGGGAGCTGGCCTCCCACCGGGGCAACTCCTATGACGATCGACTTGGCACCAGCTGCGGCCGCTTCGGCCGGCGTCATCTTCGGCAAATCCAAGCTCACCTGGGCCGCTGCCAGCGCGCACTCGCCAATGACATCGTCGCGGCACCAATCGCGCAGCCCGAAGCCGGTCTTTGCATCGGAGCGAAGGCAGACGTCGCCCAGGAAGACAAGATAGGGTTTTCGGGGACTCTGCATGGGTGGATACTATTTCATCCACCTTGTGCGCGCAAGAGGAGGAGCGGCAGCTTGTGCTGAGCACCGCCCCTGCCAAGGGCAGACAAAGGTCAGACCGGCGGGGTGTTGGCGCTGACCACGACGGCCTCGCCGGGGCCGACATTGCGGAACTTGTGGGGCAGGCGACTGGAAAATAGATAACCGTCGCCTGGACCCAGCACGCGCGTGGCCCCGCCCACGGTCACCTCGACCTGCCCCTGTATCACCACACCGCCTTCATCCCCAATGTGGCTGTAGGGGGCCTTTGCCGTTTCGGCTCCCGGGGCGTAGCGCTCCAGGAGCACTTGCAGGGGGCGGTTCTTGAGGTTGTGGCCCACCTGGCGCAGTGAGATGCCGCCGCCGCCCACTTCCATCAATTCCGCATGGCCGAAGAAGACTTGGGTTTCACTGTCTGGATCAAGTGCGAAGAATTCAGACAGGGTCATTGGAAAACTGTCGAGGATCTTGCGCAACGAACCTACCGAGGGCGAGATGGCGTCGCGTTCAATGCTGCCGATCGTGCCGTGTGTCAGGCCGGCGCGGCGTGCAAGCTCGCGCTGAGACAAGCCATGCATGTCGCGCAGATAGCGCAAACGCGAGCCCACCCCCTCTGATGGGTCGCTGGCAGTCGCCTCGCTGAGCACCGGGGTCTCCTCAGGGTTGTGGTCACCCCCATCGGTGGAGCCTGACTTCTTCATGCGTGCAGGTTCTGTGGTGAGAGGTCTGGGCATGTCCGTGTTGTCTCGACGTTCGAAAATTCTTTCGTTGAGTTTAGCGATGCTGCGCACCACGTTTGCCGCTTCCTGCTAGAGTGGATAAAAAAGTATCCAATCTACGAGGGCGCTGATGCGGTACTCCGTTGATGTTCCCGGCGATCTCGCAACGCAGCTGCGGGGTACGGCGGCGAAGTTTGAAGTACCGGGGTTGGCCATTGCAATGGCAGCACCGGGGCGTCGCGCTGTGTTCTTGCATGGCGAAACCGAGCCTCGTTCCGGGCGTCCCGTGCGTGAGGACACCTGGTTCTCCGTGGCCTCCTTGGGCAAGCATGTCACGGCAGCCGCCTTGCTTGACTTGGCGCAGCGCGGGCTGGTCGACTTGTCCGCCCCCATC
>CAYSOD010000892.1:0-1507 GCA_964432385.1 uncultured Rubrivivax sp. | reverse complement strand
AACAACTCGGCCATGGCTTCGGCGTCGCCAATGGTGGTCTGCATGACCCCTGGCGGCAGGTTCTTCAGGCTGGGCAGCGCCAGCACCTGCGCCTCCACCTCGCCCAGCGGCCGCTGGTTGAGCTCCACTTCAATGTTGATGTTGCGGCGGCGGTCATAACGGTCGATCTGCGCCGGCCCGCTGGACAGCTCCAGCGTGGACACGCTGCCCAGCGGCACCGGGCCGCGGGCGCTGGGCACAGGCAGCTGGCGCAGCAGGTCCAGGTCGGTGCGGGCCTGCGCGGGCAGACGCACCACCACCGGCACCTGGCGCTGCGCCAGGTTGAGCTTGGCCAGGGCCTGGTCGAAGTCACCGGAGGTCGCCACCCGCAAGGTGTCGGCCATGGCCGCCGCGGTGACTCCCAAATCGGCCGCCCGGGCCGGGTCGGGCCGCACCACCAGTTCCGGCCGCACCAAGCTGGAGCTGGACGTGACATTGCCGATGCCCTCGAGCGAACGCAGCTCGCGCTCCACCTGCTGGGCGTGCTCGTTCAGCACACGGCCGTCGTCCCCGGCCAGCACCAGCACGTACTTGTTGCCCGCCGCCCCGCCCAAGCCGACGCTGATGCGGGCCCCCGGCACCACCTCCAGGGCCTGGCGCAACTGGGCCTCCACGTCCTGCTTGGAGATGCCACGGCGCTCGTCCCGCGGCGTGAGGTTGATGGTCAGCACAGCCGTGCGCACTTCAGGTACCCCACTCATGGAAAAGGGGTCGCTGCCCGCGGCGCCGCCGCCGACTGCCGTGTACACCAGCTTCACCTGCGGGTGGCGCTGCACCAACAGTCGGGCCTGCTCCGCGGTCTGCATGGTCTGGCGCAGGGTGCTGCCGGGCGGCAGCGTGACGGTGACCTGGGTCTGGCTCAGGTCATCGGGAGGGATGAAACCCGTGGGCAGCAAGGGCACCAGGGCGAAGGACCCGACGAAGAACACTGCCGTCACCGCCATCGTCACCCAGCGCCAGCGCAAGCACCAGGCGGCCAGCCGGGCGTACACCTCCAGCCAGCGCGGCTCGGCCTGGGTCTTGCGAGGCGCCTTCATCAGGTAGGCCGCCATCATGGGCGTGAGCATGCGCGCCACCACCAGCGAGAAGAAGACGGCAATGGCCGCCGTCCAGCCGAACTGAACGAAAAACTTGCCGGGCACGCCGCTCATGAAAGCAGTGGGCAGGAAGACGGCAATCAGGGTGAAGGTGGTGGCGATCACTGCCAGCCCGATCTCATCGGCCGCCTCCATCGCCGCCTGCAGCGGGGTCTTGCCCATGCGCAGGTGGCGCATGATGTTTTCGATCTCGACGATGGCGTCGTCCACCAGGATGCCCACCACCAGGGACAGGCTCAACAGGGTCACCACATTGATCGTGAAGCCGAACACGTAGTGCATGAGCGCGAAGGCAGGAATGACGCTCAGTGGCAAGGCGGTGGCGGCCACCAGCGTGGCGCGCCAGGAGCGCAGGAAGGCCCACACCACCA
>CAYSOD010000891.1:0-1509 GCA_964432385.1 uncultured Rubrivivax sp. | reverse complement strand
ACATCGACCGACAGTTGCTGCTGAAACTCGGCGTAGAGTTTCTTGCGCTTGACCGGGTCTCTCTCAGTGCCGGCTCTGGCCAGCAGGTCGTCCACCTTCGGGCTGTTGTAGCCCGGCGTATTGCTGAACGGGACACCCTTGCGGATGTTGCTGCTGACCCAACTGCGATGAACCCCGATCACGGGATCCCCCCACATGAAGGCGCCGCTGACCGAGGCGTCATGTTCCCAGTTCGACACGCGGCGTCCCCAGCTGGCGAAGTCGGGTGAGGTGCGTACCGTGACGTTGATGCCTACCTTCTTCAACTGAGGCTTGAGGTAGTTGGCGATGGTCTCGTAGTTGTCCGGCACCCCGGGCAGGTAGTCGACCGAGAAAGAAAATCGCGTGCCATCCGCACCGCGCTTGTAGCCGGCCTCGTCCAGCAGACGTTCAGCCTTGGCCAGGTCGAGCTTGTAGGGCTCCACGCCCACCGCGCTGTGGTGGGGTGAGCCTGGCGCAATGGGACCGGTGGCCACCTGGGTCGCGCCTCGGTGCAGGCTCTTGACGATGAACTCCTTGTCGATCGCGTACGCGACGGCTTTGCGCACCCGCACATCGTCAAAGGGCTTCTTGCGCAGATTGAACTCCAGCCAGCCTACCGGCCCGATGGCTTCGCCACCCTTGGCCACCACCTTGGCGTCGACAAACTTCTTTGCTTGCTCCTGCTGCACCGCGGTGATGGAGCCCGTGGCCAGATGGATGCCCCCGCGCTCCACCTCCAGCATTTGTCCTACAGCGTCGGAAAAGATTCGGAAGATGAGTTTGTCCACCTTGGGCTGGCCAGGAATGAAGAACTTCTCATAGCGCTGCAGCGTGATGCTCTGGCTCGGGGAAAAGTTCACGAGCTTGAAAGGCCCTGAGCCCACCGGATTGGCGTTGCGCGGGTGGGTGCGCAAGTCTGTGCCGTCGCCATAGATGTGCTTGGGCATGATGGGGCACAGCGCAGGCGACAGGGCCAGCAGCAAGGCGGGGTGTTCTTGCTGCAGCCGAATGATCGCGATGTCAGGCGTGGGCGTCTCCACCCTCTCCACGGGGGCCAACATCGTGTTGAACGGATGGTTGGCTTTCACCGCCATGATGGAAAAGGCCACATCCTCGCTGGTAATCGGCTTGCCGTCGTGGAAGGTTGCGCCCTTGACCAGGCGCACGAGAAGACTCTTGCCGTCGTCCTGCCAAGTCCAGCTTTCGGCGAGGTAGGGCTGGGGTGTCCAGTCCTTGTCGAAGCGCACCAGGCTGGCAAAGATCTGAGCACCGACTTGGTTGACGGGTGAAGCCTGAATCGCCGGGTTCAGATGTCGCAGGACCGAGGGCATGCCCACGATCAAGGTCTTTTCCTGGGCGTAGGCGGTACCGGACACCCCGCTCAGGACGTAGAGGGCGGCCGCCAGCAGCGAAGTTCTGAGTCTCATCTCAATGCTCCTTCCATTCACTTCGAAGATTTGCGCGTCATCGTGTCCCAGGGTGCGATGG
>CAYSOD010000890.1:0-1510 GCA_964432385.1 uncultured Rubrivivax sp. | reverse complement strand
GCCAACACGGGGCTGCTGACCCTGGCGCTGCGAGAGCGCCGCTTGGACGCCCTGGTGATCGACGCGCGCTCGCTGCCCCCGGCTGAGGACATCGAGGTCCAGGCCGTGGCCGAACTGCGCGGCGCCTTCCTGTGCCGGCCCGAGCATCCTCTGACGCAGCGCTCCGGCCCAGTGCGCTTTTCAGACCTGCTGGCCTACCCCCTGGCCTCCACCCCCTTGAGCGACGAGATCGGCCGCCTGCTGGTGGAGCGCTACGGCCCCAAGGCGCATCTGGAGCACTGCGTCACCCTGCGCAGCGAGGAGATTGCCGCGCTGGTGGCGGTGGCCGAGGCCACCAACACGGTGGTGCTGACCACACGTGCAGCCGCTCCCTCGCTGGTGGAGCTGCAGCTGAAACCGGCTCTGCAGGCCAACGCCCGCTTTGCGCTGGTGACCCTGGCCGGGCGGTCTGAGCCGCCTTTGCTGCCGCTGCTGAAAGACCTTATCGTGGGCTGGCTGAAGGAATGACCGGCGCTGATTTGCTCAGGAAGCGCTCGGCCAACCGCACCCAGAAGGCGCTGCCAATGGCAATGTTGTCGTCGTTGAAGTCATAGCCCGGGTTGTGGACCATGCAGGCGCCAGCGGTGTTGCCATCGGTGCCATCGCCGTTGCCGATCAGCAGGTAACTACCCGGTCGCTGTTCAAGCATGAAGGCGAAGTCCTCGCTGGCGGTCAAGGCAGGTGCTTGGGGGTTCACGCGGTCGGCGCCTACCAGGTCACGCGCCACCTGGCGGGCGAGTTCCGTCTCGGCGGAGGTGTTCACCAGAACGGCATAGCCGTCGCGCCAGTCCACCTGGGCCTGCACGCCAAAGCTTTCCGCCTGGGCGGCCGCCAGGGCGTGGATGCGCTGCCTGAGCTGCTGCCTCACGCCACGGTCCAGCGCACGCACGCTCAGTTCCAACCGGGCCGTGCCCGGAATCACGTTGTTGGCGGTGCCCGCGTGCAACTCGCCCACCGTCACCACGGCGGCCTGCTGCGGGTCCACATTGCGCGAGACCACGGTCTGCAAGGCCATCACCAGGCTGGCCGCGGCCACCACCGGATCCGCCGCCTTGTGCGGCATGGCGCCATGACCGCCGGTGCCCGTGATGGTGATAGTCACGTCGTCGCTCGAGGCCATGGCCGGGCCTTCGCGCAGCCACAGATGACCCTGGGGCACGCCCGGCATGTTGTGCATGGCGAACACGGCGTCGCAGGGGAACTGGTCGAACAAGCCGTCGGCGATCATCTGGCGGGCGCCGCCAGCGCCTTCCTCGGCCGGCTGAAAGATCAGGTGCAGCGTTCCGTCGAAGTCTGCGCGCTGTGCCAGCACCTGGGCCGCAGCCAACAGCATGGTGGTGTGGCCATCGTGCCCGCAGGCATGCATCCGGCCATCGCAGACGCTCGCCCAAGGGCGACCGGACGCCTCTTGAATGGGCAAGGCGTCCATGTCGGCGCGCAGCCCCAGCCGCCGCTCGGAGGTGCCACGCAC
>CAYSOD010000889.1:0-1511 GCA_964432385.1 uncultured Rubrivivax sp. | reverse complement strand
GCAGCCCCTGGTCCTCGCCCGGCCCTTCGCAGGCACCAAGCACCAGCGCAGCCACGGCGACCATCATCGCCGGACCTCTGCGCAGGCAAGCGGACAAGCCGCAACGGGAACGCCTCATGGGGAGCAAAGCCTTCGTCTTGGGGACACGGAATCAACGAAGAGGAAACTTTTAACGGCCCGTCAAGCCTGATCCTGCATCCCCGGTGCCGGAGTTTACCCAATAGGGGTTTCTTTTCCCTTTCAGGGTGTCGGCGCGGCGTTCGTCGCCCTTGGAATTGCAAGAATTTCCGTGCGTCCACCACCACTGATTGAGACGCCACGTCCGTCAATGGCCTTTACCGTCCAGCCATCCAAGCTGTCCCCGGGTCTGAGGGTCAGCACCGCGCCCTCCCCCTTGCGCACCAGCGCGATCCGGGTCTGGCTGTCACCGGCAATCCCGACCACGCGGTACTGAGAGAGTTCGCCCAGCGCCTGTGCCAGCGGCGTGGCCGCCGGACCGGCCGCCGGCGCCGCCACCGGATCAGGCGTGCGCGCGGGGTTGAAGAGCGGTCGCGCGAGCAGCGGCGCATAGCTCTCAAGCGCCGGCATCGGCGCAAGCTTCACCGGCCCGATGTCCCGCACCACCGGCACCGGTGGCGGCGATAGCGCACCGGCAAGACCGAAGGGCGACGGCAGGAAGCTCAGGCAACCGGCAAGCACCGCGAGACCCGTGATCCATCCCATGATGCGCCCGAAGGCGCCCTCGGCGGTGAACAGCTTCATGGCGCACGCATCCGGGCCGAGACCACCATCTCCACCGTCAGCCGGTTCGACAGCACCTTCTCGGGCTTCATCGCAAAGACCCCGTCCGGGTCTCTGACCGCAATCCGGTCAATGGCCAAAAGCGGTCGCGCCCCGCCAATGGCGTGCAGCGCCGACACGAGCCCGCGCATGTCCGTCTCGGCCGCCATCTGCATGCGCACCAGCGCAAGCCCGCCCGCCGTTTCCTCGGGCAGCAGCTGCGCACTGGTGACCGACGCCGGCGCCGCGGTCAGGATCTGCGTAAGCTGTCCCTGCAACTGAGCCCCGCCAATGGCCGCACTGTCACCTGACAGCGTAAGCGCCTGCAGCTCGGCATTGCCTGCAAGCTTCGCCACCGCCGCCTCGAAGGCCGGACGCGCCCCGACCAGGCCCTCCATGGCCTGCACCTGCCGCCGGAGGAGCGCGACGCGCTGCCCGTGCAGCTGTGCGGCCTCCCAGAACGGCCAGAGCACCAGCTGCACCGCCAGCAGCAGCACGCCCGCCAGCAGAACCAGCGCGAGCACCCGTTGCCGTTGCGCGGACAGGACAAGCTTCATGGTGTCCCCGCCTCAAGCGCAATCCCGATCTCGAACCGGTCCGTCTCCGTCTCGGCAACCCGCATCACCTGCGAGAGGAACCGCACGTCCCGGAACCGCGGCGACGCCTCAAGCAACCCGATCAGGCCGGCCGCATCCTGCGCCACACCCGCGATCCGCACGCGCCCGCCCTCC
>CAYSOD010000888.1:0-1514 GCA_964432385.1 uncultured Rubrivivax sp. | reverse complement strand
GTGAGCAGCACGCCGACCGGCCAGATGAAGAGCAGCGGCGCCAGCATCCAGTCCAGCAGCTCGCCGAACAGCGAGCGTGGGTCACGGCGCTGGTCCTTGAGGGCCACCTACTCGGGAATCTTCTCGAGGCAGTAGCCCAGGCCGCGCACGGTGGCGATGCGCACCGGACCCTGCTCGATCTTCTTGCGCAGCCGGTGGATGTAGACCTCGATGGCGTTGGTCGAGACCTCCTCGCCCCATTCGCACAGCCGCTCGACCAACTGATCTTTGCTGACCAGCCGGCCGGCGCGCTGCAGCAGCACCTCCAGCAGGCTCAGTTCACGGGCCGACAGCTCGATCATCTTCTCGTCGAAATACGCCACGCGACCCGTCGCATCAAAGGTCAAAGGACCGTGCTTGATGAGCGAGGAAGCGGTGCCCAGGCCGCGTCGCGTGAGCGCCCGCACCCGGGCCTCCAGTTCCTGCAGGGAAAACGGCTTGGCCATGTAGTCATCGGCACCAAGATCCAGCCCCCTCACCCGCTGGTCCACGCTGTCGGCCGCCGTCAGGATCAACACGGGGTAGGTGGCGCCACGGGCGCGCATGCGCTTGAGCACGTCCAGACCGTTCATCTTGGGCAGCCCCAGGTCCAGAATGAGCAGGTCAAACTCATGCGACGCCAGCGCTGCGTCGGCTTCGGTCCCGCTGGCCACCTGGTCCACGGCATAGCCGGCGGAGCGCAGCGAGCGCAGCAAACCGTCGGCCAGCACCTGGTCGTCCTCGGCGATCAGAATTCGCATGACATGTCTCCTCGGGGGACCGGCCGGCTTTCTGCGTGCCGCCGCGGTGGTCGGTGGGCTGTGGGTGTTCCCTGCGGGCCTGTTTCGTTGATTCTAGGCATGCCAAGGCGCATGGGAAGAGGTTGAAACCCACTTGAACGCCGTGCGGGCGGCACCTGTCACCAAGGTCATCCCCCCAAAGAGGGTGCTCAAACCACTGTACAGACATCCAGTTTCTGCGATACTGACTCCACGGTTCGACACCCCACAGACACCCCCCGATTGAACAAGGAGTTCGGCAATGGACGCACCCGTGAAGGCACTGAACACCGAGAAGGCCAAGGCCCTGCAGGCCGCGCTGGCCCAGATCGAAAAGCAGTTCGGCAAAGGCACCATCATGCGACTGGGCGATGGCGAGGCCATCGAAGACATCCAGGTCGTCTCCACCGGCTCGCTGGGCCTGGACATTGCGCTGGGCGTGGGCGGCTTGCCGCGCGGCCGCGTCATCGAGATCTATGGCCCGGAGTCCTCGGGCAAAACCACCCTGACGCTGCAGGTCATTGCCGAGATGCAAAAGCAGGCCGGCACCTGCGCCTTCATCGACGCCGAGCACGCCCTGGACGTGCAGTACGCCCAGAAACTCGGCGTCAACCTGCAGGAGTTGCTGATCTCCCAGCCCGATACCGGCGAGCAGGCGTTGGAGATCGTGGACGCGCTGGTGCGTTCGGGCTCGGTGGACCTGATCGTCATCGACTC
>CAYSOD010000887.1:0-1516 GCA_964432385.1 uncultured Rubrivivax sp. | reverse complement strand
ATCGCGAGGATCGCGGCGGCCGCCATGCGCCACGTGCTCGCGTGGGAGCGGCAGCAGGGCAGGACGCCGACTGACGAGAACGTCCTCAACCCCCACCACCAGGGCTACGACATCACGTCGCGGAGACCCGGGGGCGCGGTCGCGCGGTACATCGAGGTGAAGGGCGTGGCCGGCGCCTGGGGGCTCCGGGGGGTCGAGGTGACGCCCCGTCAGTTCGAGTTCTCCCTGGCCCACGGCGAGCTGTCATGGCTCTACGTCGTCGAGCATGCGCTGGGCGACGCTCCGATCATCCACCGTATCCAGGACTTCGCACGGCGGGTTTGGCGGTTCGGGTTCGACTGCGGATGGCGGGAAGTGGGCGAGGAGCCTGGACCCGCCTGGCCGGAACCCACCGTCGGGGCGAGGGTTCGCCTCGCCTCCGGCGAGACCGGGTCGGTCACGCGGGTGTTCGGCGCGGGGGGCAACCGGGGTGTCGAGGTGAAGCTTGATGACGACGCCGGCACGCGGCGCGTGATCTGGCAGCCCAGCCGAGTGACGCCCTTAGGTGCCGCGGAGGGACTCTGACATGGGAAGGATGCTCCCAAACCTGGAGCCGCGCGAGCTGGCCCTGGTCAGGTCGCAGGCCCAGCGCAGAGTCTACGACGCGGCGCGGGCGGGCCGGCTGGCCGAGGCCGCCTCCCTGTGCGAGGCGGCCTTGAAGCAGCCGCTGGCCGAGCCGGGGCTGTATTCCCTGCTGGGAATCCTGCGCGAGCGGGAGGGGCAGCTGGATGCCGCCGCGGCGCTGCTCAGCCGGGCGCTTTACCTGGACGCGGATCATTATGAAGCCTTGGTTCATCTCTCCTTGTTGAAGGCCCGGCGCGGGGATGCCCAGGCCGCCGAACGCCTTCGCCAGCGGGCCGCCCGGGTGCATGAGCGCAGGAGGGTCCGGCCATGAATCCCGGCCCCATCACGGATTGCTGGAAGCGCACGGGCGTTTGGGGCAACCACACCTGCCCGGAGCTCTCCCGGCATCTCCACTGCCGCAATTGCCCCACCTTTGAACAAGCCGCCCAGGGCTTGCTGGACCGGGAGCCGCCCGCGGGCTACGTGGAGGAATGGACCCGCCTGCTGGCCCTGGAGAAAGATTCCGACCGGCGGCTGAGCGAGGTGGCGATTGTGTTCCGGATCCATTCGGAATGGCTGGCGCTGCGGGGCGCCTGTTGCGTGGAAGTGGTCTCCCAGCGCCCGATCCGCCGGGTGCCGTTGCGCTCCAATTCCACTCTGGCCGGGCTGGTCTGTGTCCGGGGCGAGATCCTGCTCTGCTTCTCCCTGGCCGAACCGCTGGGCTTGGCGGAGGAGGCCGGGCCGCCGGCCGCTCCGTCCCAGGCGGTGCCGCGCTTGATCGTCGCGGGCAAGCCGCGGTTCAAATTCGCGTTCCGGGCCAGCGAAGTGCTCGGCTTGCAGCGTTATGCGGCGGAAATGGTGGAAACCCTCCCCGCCACCAACGCCCACGCGTTGTCCCGCTTCACCCAAGGCG
>CAYSOD010000886.1:0-1517 GCA_964432385.1 uncultured Rubrivivax sp. | reverse complement strand
TGCTGGCTTTGTTGGCTTGATTACGACGAAGTCCTTCATGAATCGTGAATACGGGGAAAAGCTCATAGAGCGAGTACTGCCGCGCCTTGACCTCACTCACGTCGTAGATACATCAGGCGCTGACATCCCGGGGCATAACAGGGACGGAACCTCTACGGTCATTCTCTTTGGCCGCCATCGCGGCCCGAACGACCAAACGGTACGGGTTCTAAAGGCAATACGACCCGAGCCAACGACGCCCTTGGATCGCGCCCAAGGGATGGTCTGGACAGCGATCAAACACCAAATCGACGATCCGGGTACTGAGTCTCTCTACATCGACAGCGTTGATGTGCAGCGTAGCACTCTTGCAAAGCATCCGTGGTCAATTGCTGGCGGCGGAACGGGCAATCTAAAGGCTCTAATCGACGCGACGACTAAGAGGAAGTTGGCAGATCTGATCGAGGTTGTTGGCCGTGTGACCCATACAGGCACTGACGAGGTGTACTTCGGGACGCCTGCCTTCTGGCGCCGGCTGGGCGCAGCAGACGATGAACTGGTTCCCCTGATCGAAGGGCCCAACGTGCGCGATTGGGCAGCAGACCCCAAAGAACTGGTCCTGTTTCCATACGCTAGCGATCTGACGCCTGCCATGCCTCGTACTGCGGCCCTCCAGCGTCACCTCTGGCGAAGTCAAGCGCTCCTGAAGATCCGCCGCGAACCGGGTGGGACACATGAAGAGATCGGGCTCACTTGGTACGAGTGGAGTCGTTTTCAGAGGGAGAGATTTCGAAACGCACACAGCATCAGTTATGCCGACATCACGACGCATCTTCACTTCGCCCATGTTGAAGGACGCTACGTCTTCAACCGCACCGCTCCTGCAATAAAGAAGCGCCGCGAGGACTCTGTAGACCAGTTTCTCGGCTTGCTGGGCCTGCTGAATTCTTCCGTGGTCTGCTACTGGATGAAGCAGGTCTGCTTTCCAAAGGACGGGCAAGCGTCGATGTGGGATGAAAGGTTTGCATTCAATGCTTCGAACCTCGTTGAGCTCCCGATTCCAGCAATCTTGCCTGTCGATCTTGGCAAGGAACTCAAAGCTCTGGCACATAGTGTTACGGCAGTGTTGCCCCGAGCCATTCTCAGCACCGACATCCCTGCCCATCAGTTACCAACTCGAAGCGTCCTTGACCAGCAAAGGCAGAAGCGCGCACGAATAGAGCACGAAATGGTTACCAAACAAGAAGATCTGGATTGGCGCTGCTACCGCCTCTATGGCCTGCTTCCTGAAGGCTGTGTCGATTCGGAACTTGAGTGCGCGGACCCCGTTGAAGTGAAGCCTGGTGAAAGAGCCTTCGAGATCGTACTGGCGCGTCGCCTTGCCTCCGGCCGGGATTCGACCACCTGGTTCGAGCGCCACGGCATCACCCCCATCATCGAGATCCCATCGCATTGGCCCGAGGCCTACCGCCGGGTTGTTGCACGCCGCATCGAGTTGATCGAAACAGACAAGACCATCAGTCTGATCGAACGCCCGG
>CAYSOD010000885.1:0-1517 GCA_964432385.1 uncultured Rubrivivax sp. | reverse complement strand
GGGCGCCCAGGTGCTTGTGATCGGCCGCGATGGTCTGCAGCACCTCGGCCGCCACGTCGAACAGCAGCCCGTAGACCGCGGCCTTGTTCTGGTACGCGATGTCGGCGATGGGCGCCGGCAGCGTGAAGACCACGTGGAAGTACTCCACCGGCAGCAGGTCGGCCTGCCGCGCATCGAGCCAGCGCTGGGCCGCCGCACTCTGGCACTTCGGGCAGTGCCGGTTGCGACAGGAGTTGTACGAGACCTGGTCGGCGCCGCAGCCGTCGCAGCGCAGCACGTGGCCGCCCAGTGCCGCCGTGCGGCACTGGGTGATGGCCGACATCACCTTGAGCTGGGCCAGGCTCAGATGGCCGCGCTGCGCCTCGCGCCACGCTGGGCCGTGCTCACGGAAGACGTCGGCGACCTCCAGGGAAGGCCGCTGCACGGCCGCCTCAGGATGGTGGCAGCGCCTCCAACGGCCCGAGCACCTCGCGCAGCAGGTCGGTGGCCACGTGGGCGTAGATCGACGTGGTCTCCAGCTTCTTGTGGCCCAACAGCACCTGGATCACGCGGATGTCCACCTTGCGCTCCAGCAGGTGGGTGGCGAAGGAGTGGCGCAGCGTGTGCGTGGTCACGCGCTTGGCGATGCCGGCGGCCGAGGCCGCGTCGTGCACTGCGCGGTTGAGCTGCCGGATGGTCAGCGGGTCCATCGGATCCAGGCCTGGGAACAGCCAGCCGCCGGGCAGCATCTTGCCCTGGGCACGGCCCACGCGCCACCAACTGCGCAGCCGCGCCAGCACCACCGGGCTGAGCATGGCGTAGCGGTCCTTGGCGCCCTTGCCCTGCTCAACGCGTAGCGCCATGCGCTGGCTGTCGACGTCACCGATCTTGAGCCGGCACACCTCGCTGGCGCGCAGACCAGCGCCGTAGGCCACCGACAGCGCAGCCTGGTGCTTGATGTTGCGGGTGGCCGCCAGCAGCGCAGCGGCCTCCTGCACGCTGAGCACGACTGGCACAGTGCGCGGCAGCTTCACTGGCTGCATGCGCACCATCAGCTCGCTGCGGCCCAGGGTGGTGTCGAAGAAGAACTTCAGGCCGGTCAGCGTCGCGTTCAGCGTGATCGGCGAGGTGCCGGTGTCGACCAGGTGCAGTTGGAAGTTGCGAAGGTCCTCGACCGTGGCGGTGTCTGGCGGCCGCTTGAGGAAGGCGGTCAGCTTGCGAACGGCGCGGGTGTAGGCTTCCTGGGTCCTGGGCTCCAGCTTACGCATGCGCATGTCTTCGAGCATGCGCTGACGCAGCGGCGAGACCGAGTGGGTGGTCGTATCCATGGTTACAGCTCCGTTGATGAACGAGGCGGATTGCCTCGCTCGTCAACTTCGCAGAACCGCGACTCTCTTGAAACACCAAGCCCTGGCCGGAGCGCCTACCGCGCGAGCGGTTTAGTCCAGCGGCCGAGTGTGTGAGATCACGAACGGCCGCTTCGTAGAAGCGAAACATGAAAAGCGATGGCTCGCCGTCCGGCTGCTTCGGAGCAACCC
>CAYSOD010000884.1:0-1520 GCA_964432385.1 uncultured Rubrivivax sp. | reverse complement strand
CGCCACCCCCGGGAAATGGCCAAAAACCGCCAGTGAAATCAGGCCATTAAGCACCAGCACCCATCTCTTCCCCCGCCCGCTCAATCAATTTTCATGCCCCGTCATGGCCGTGTCGCGCGGCAGCGCGAACCGGCCACCCAGACGATCCGCCAGCCGCGCATGCGGCTGCCCTGCGTCTGACCTTCATGCGCCGGGCGCTCTGCAGTGACCCCATGGCACACGATCCCTGGGTGGCCGGTTCGCACTGCCGTGCCACCGGCCATGACAAGCTTTAAAGGGGGCAGGGTAGTAGCGGCGTCTTGGTGGTCTTGGTGGTTCAATCGCCCTCTCCACCCTGTCCTGAGGAAAGAGCAGCCGGGACACCCGCACCCCAAAACTCAAAAAACCTTGTCGCCAGCGCTCGCGTGCCGGCCAGCAGGAGGAAGGACGTTACAGTGTCCTCGCCACACGAAACCCCATGAAGTTGTCGCTGATCGAGGGATCGCTCCTGCTGCGGATCGCCGAGCGGAGGCTCTGAGGGCTGCTGACCCACGTACCACCGCGCAGGACCCGGCGAGAGCAGTCGCCATCATCACAATCCTCAACCCACTCCTCCACATTGCCATGCACATCGTGCAGGCCAAACCCGTTTGCCGGGAATGAGCCAACTGGTCGCGTACGGTTATCCGGACATGCAGCGAAATTGGCGCCATTCCGGGCACTCTCGTTGCACGCAGGTTCCTCATTGCCCCACGAGTACTCGCTTGTCGTGCCAGCGCGCGCGGCGAACTCCCATTCTTCCGACGTCAGCAGCCGATAGCGCTTGCCCGTCTTGTTCGACAGCCATTGCACGTAAGCCTGCGCATCGTTCCAGCTGACATTGGTCACCGGTCGTCTGCCACGGCCCCAGCCTCGATCCTCGGGCCGGTAGCCATTGCAGCCCCCGCCCGCCACGCAGGCATCCCACTCGGCGAAAGTGACCTCGTGTTTGCCCGCCAGGAAGCTGCGCCCCGGGATCCGCACCATCTCCGGACACGCCGCACAATCCTTCCCCGGCCCCACCGCCTGCATCGGCGCCGTTCGCGTCTCGGCCTTCGCAGGCATCGCCATCAGCCCGCAGGCAAACGCCACCATCACCGACAACAACATCCCGCGCATGCTTTCCTCCGCTGGACCCGAAACAACGCAAGCCTAGCACATTTGCACCATGCCGATCGAGCAAGCTCCCCAACACCCTTCCACCACGAAAGAGCAGGCGAGCCGCCCGCGCTCCCGGCATGAGTTCCACCACCCTCTTTTTCTCTGTCATCCCGGCCGAGGCCAAAGGCCGAGCGCCGGGACCCCGCTGCCCTTCAGCGCGCGCGGCGAAGCGGGGTCCAGGATCGCAAGCGATGCCAACGGCCGCAAGCGGCCGGGCTTCGCTAGCGTCCGGGATGACAGGACAAAAAAGGGGGCAAGATTGGCGCCGCGTCTTGGTAGTCCTGCCGGTTCAATCGCCCTCTCCACCCTGTCCCCATGAAAGAGCAGGCAAGACGCCCGCG
>CAYSOD010000883.1:0-1523 GCA_964432385.1 uncultured Rubrivivax sp. | reverse complement strand
GGGTTCTGGATCGCGTGCGCGAGGTGGCGCAGCAGAGCCGGGTTGGCCTGGGCCAGGCCCACCGAGCGCTCCTCGCGGTCGATGCGGGTCTGCTGCTCGATCTCGATCAACTCCACGATCAGGCGGTCGAAGCGGTCGGTCTGCGCCACCAGCACCTGCACGGGCAGGGGCTCGGCCGCGCCCAGGGCCAGGCGGCGCAATTGCCCCTCGAAGCGGCCCGTAGCCACCACGTTGGCGGCTGTGGCGGCCAAGGTGGAGCGCAAAGGTCCGGGCTCGACCATCCACTCCAGCAGGTTGCCGCGCAGCAGCGTCTTGCGCGACACCCCCATGGTGTCCTCGAGCTTGGCGTTGGCGAACAGGCATTCGCCGGAGGGGCGCACCACCGCCACCATGGTGGCCAGGAGGTCGAAAGCCTCCAGGTGCAGGGTCATCGGGTCGGGGCTCATCAGCGCATTTCCTCGCGCGGTGCGCTGGAGCAGCCCGTCAGGCTCACGGGGCGAGCTTGCCCAGTTCGCGCCGGATGGCTGCGATGTCCGATTCCTTGCGGCCGATGGCCGCACGCATTTCCGCCACGCGCTGCTGGTACAGGGCGAAATTGCGCTCATCGCCCCGCCGCTCGGGCTCGCCGTTGTTGAACTCGCGCAGCAGCAGGCTCAGCCGCTCTTCCTCGCGGCGCAGCTCGGCTTCCAGAATGCGGCGGGCATCGGCGTCGCGCGCGCGCTGCACAGCCGGGTCCACTCGGGTGTCGGGCCGGGCGCCGGCCCCGTTGGGCGCGGGTGCGGCAGGCGGGTTGACGCCGGGGGCCGGGGCGGGTGGCGGCGGGCGGCGTTGGGGGGTCTGCACCACGGTCAGCGGCGCGCCATCGATGCCGCGGCAGTTGCGCTCACGCGCCTCCTCCGGGGTGATGGCGTCGGTGTACAGCACGGGCGGGCCCGGGCAGCGGTACACCGGGCGGGCGCTGTCCTGCGCCTGCGAGGGCAGCGGCTGCATCAACGCCGCCGCGCCCAGCCACAGCACGCGCAGGGCGCTCGTCGAATTCAGCAAAGGGCGCATGAGGCTCGGCCTTCGATCTGGAAGCGTCGATTGTGGCGCCGGAAATTGAAAAAGGGGGTGGCCGGTGGGCCACCCCCTCGCTCAGTGAACCTGCCAGGTCACAGGCTGTAGTACATGTCGAATTCCACCGGATGCGTGGTCATGCGGAAACGCGTGACCTCCTGCATCTTCAGGTCGATGTAGGCGTCGATGTAGCTGTCGGTGAACACGCCGCCCTTGGTCAGGAAAGCGCGGTCCTTGTCCAGGTACTCCAGGGCCTGGTCCAGGCTGTGGCACACGGTCGGGACCTTCGCGTCCTCCTCCGGCGGCAGGTGGTACAGGTCCTTGGTGGCAGCCTCGCCCGGGTGGATCTTGTTCTCCACACCGTCCAGACCAGCCATCATCAGCGCCGAGAAGCCCAGGTACGGGTTGCACAAGGGGTCCGGGA
Source organism: uncultured Rubrivivax sp. (assembly GCA_964432385.1). Lineage (GTDB taxonomy): Bacteria > Pseudomonadota > Gammaproteobacteria > Burkholderiales > Burkholderiaceae_C > Rubrivivax. Next base: position 43 of record CAYSOD010000883.1, on the reverse strand, counting down.
ACCGCGCCTCGATACGGCGGCCCTTGGGGTTGGCCACGTACGG
>CAYSOD010000882.1:0-1524 GCA_964432385.1 uncultured Rubrivivax sp. | reverse complement strand
CGAGGACGGCGCGGCCGCCCGTATCGAGCACCGCATGGGCGACGGGGCTGCCAACCCGTACACCCTGGTGGCCGCCGTGCTGCAGGCCGCGCGCCTGGGCGTGGTGCACCAGCACCCGCTGCAACCCATGGAGACCGGCGACGGCCTGACCGGGCAGGACGCCACGGTGAGCGTGCCGGACACGCTCGGCACCGCGCTGGACGCGCTGGAGGCCGACACCGCGCTGGTACAGGCGGTGGGGGCTGAACTCGTGGCCAACCATGTGTTCATCAAGCGCGCCGAAATCGAGAAGTGCACGGGGCTGGACCACGAGGGTGTACGCAAATACTACATCCGTCACATCTGAGGCGCCGCCCAGGTCCCGACCCCAGGTCAACCCTTCCATTCAAAAGTCACCAGAAATTCACCCCGTCCGCCCATGAACCACAGCGAACTCCAGCGCGACAACGCCCAGTACCTCTGGCACCCCATGGCCCATCCGCGCGCGATGAAGGCCGAGGGCGGGCGGCCGGACATCATTGCCCGCGGTGAAGGTTGCTGGGTGTGGGATGCCGACGGCCACAAGATGCTGGACGGCGTGGCGGGCCTGTGGAGCAGCAACCTCGGCCACAGCTGCCGGCCGGTGCGTGACGCCATCGTGGCCCAACTGGACGAGCTGCCCTTCTTCAATACCTTCCGCGGCACCACGCACCCGCGCGCCATCGAGCTCTCGGCGCGCGTGGTGGACATGATGGCGCCCGACGGCGTGGCGGCCGTGATGTTCAGCAACGGCGGCTCCGACGCGGTGGAGGGCGCACTGAAGATCGCCCGCCAGTTCCACAAGCTGCGGGGGCAGAAGGACCGCACCAAGTTCATTGCGCTCAAGCAGGGCTACCACGGCGTGCACTTTGGCGGCATGAGCGTCAACGGCAACACCAATTTCCGCCGCGCGTATGAACCCCTGCTGCCCGGCTGCTTCCACCTGGACAGCCCCTGGGCCTACCGCAACCCCTGGGGTCTGGAGGGCGAGGCGCTGGGCGAGGCCGTGGCGCAGGCACTGGAGCGCGAGCTGGTGTTCCAGGGGCCGGACACGGTGGCCGCCTTCATCGCCGAGCCGGTGCAAGGCGCGGGCGGGGTGATCGTGCCGCCGGCCAACTTCTGGCCGCTGGTGCGCGAGGTGTGCACGCGCCACGGCGTGCTGCTGATCGCCGACGAGGTGGTCACCGGCTTCGGGCGCACCGGGCAGATGTTCGGCACCCGCACCTGGGGCGTGCAGGCCGACCTGTGGTGCCTGGCCAAGGGCATCAGCTCGGGCTACGTGCCGCTGGGCGCCACCGCCATCTCGCGCCACGTGGCCGAGGTCTTCGACGCCGACACCACGGGCGCCGGGCAGGTGGCGCACGGCTACACCTACAGCGCCCATCCGGTGGCCGCAGCCGCCGCGCTGGCCACGCTGGACGTGCTGGAGCGCGAGGACATCCCGGCCCGGGTGCGCGAGGTCAGCGGCCCGTTCCAGGCACGGCTGTGAGGCCTGGCCGACCGCGT
>CAYSOD010000881.1:0-1530 GCA_964432385.1 uncultured Rubrivivax sp. | reverse complement strand
AGGTGCGCGGCGGCACGGCGCCCGAGCAGGTGCGGGCGCAGGTGGCAAGGCACCGTTCCCGCCTGGCCTGATGGGCGGTCTGAAGGGCAGTCTGAAGAGCGATAGGCTGCCCGTTCGGGAGCAGCCTCGCTCATGAACCATGAAAATCGAAAAGCTGACTTTCTTTTTTCATGGTAAACGCTAACATCCAGGGATGATCCAACGCCCCCGGCTTGAAGACTGCATTCGCCGTGCTCTCGCCCGTTCACGCGCCGTCATCCTCGCAGGGCCACGGCAAGTAGGCAAGACAACGCTGGCCCGGCGATGGCTGTCACCCGACAGCCCACGCTATTTCGACCTGGAAGCATTGGATGGTGCGGCACGTCTGGCCCAGCCTCAGCAGACCTTAAGCAGGCTCCAAGGTCTGGTGGTCATCGATGAAGTCCAACGGGCACCGGAGCTTTTCCCCCTACTGCGGGCCTTGATCGACCGCAGTGACATCCCCGGCCAGTACCTCTTGCTCGGCAGCGCCTCTCCCGCACTCCTTCGACAGGCCAGCGAATCCTTGCTGGGGCGGGTGGAGGTGATCGAGGTCACGGGATTCAACCTCGACGAAGTGGGCGAAACCCAGCAACAGACACTGTGGCTGAGAGGGAGGTATCCGCGTTCCTTCCTGGCGGCCAACGAGGTGGACAGCCTGGTGTGGCGTCAGCAGGCCGTGAACCGCTTCGTCGAGCAGGACCTGCGACAACTGGGCATCGAGATCGCGCCCCAGTCGATGTTGCGTTTCTGGCGAATGTTGGCCCACTGCCACGGCCAGATCTGGAATGCTGCACCCTTGGCCCAGGCATTGGGCATCTCCCAGCCTACCGTGCGCCGCTACCTGGACGTGCTCACTCAGGCCTTCATGGTGCGGCAGCTGCAGCCCTGGCACGCGAACCTGACCAAGCGGCAGGTCAAGGCGCCCAAGGTCTACTTTCGCGACGTGGGGCTCCTGCATGCCCTCATGGGCATTCGCACCCTGGAAGAACTGCTCACCCATCCTCACAGCGGTGCCAGCTGGGAAGGGTTCGCGCTGGAGCAGGTGCTACGTCTGGCACAGCCGGACGAAGCCTGGTTCTGGGCCACCCATCAAGGTGCAGAACTGGACTTGCTGCTTCTGCGCGGGCGCCAGCGGGTGGGGGTGGAGTTCAAGCGTGCAGATACGCCCAGGGTCACCCCCAGCATGCGCATCGCGATGACCGAACTGCAGCTCGATACGCTCTACGTGGTGTACCCCGGCCTGCACCGTTACCCACTGGAAGCCGGGATGGAAGCCGTTCCTCTTGGCCATCTGCTTCCACAGCCTTGAGCAAGAGTTCCCCGCCTCATCTGGGACTTGGGTCCGGAGTCCATCTGTCAGTCCGTTCGCAAGACCGGAGAGCACGCGGTACCCTTGAATATGCCTCAGCGCCGCCGCTGGATCGCCCACCTGGACATGGACGCCTTCTATGCGTCGGTCGAGCTGCTGCGCTACCCGGAGCTGAAGGGCCAGCCGGTGGTGATCGGAGG
>CAYSOD010000880.1:0-1544 GCA_964432385.1 uncultured Rubrivivax sp. | reverse complement strand
CAGAGCCTGCTTGACGGCTGAGAGCGCACCCTCCCAGTTACCCGGGTTGGGTTGTCGGAAGAGCCGCGCGTTCGGGTACCAGGGCGAATCGTCGCGGCCCAGCAGCCAGCGCCACTCTGCGCTGAACTGCAGAATCACCCAGGTCTCTTTGCCGAGGCCCCCACTGAGGTGGGCAACGCTGGTGTCGATGGTGACGACCAGATCCATCAGTTCTACCAGCGCGGCAGCGTCAGCGAAGCCTTGCTGCTCATCCCCGAAGTGGAACACGCCCATTGCCCGCAGCTGATCCAGTTCTTCCGGTGAGGCTTCTTTTTGCAGGCTGACTACGGTGTACCGCGCGTCGACCAGCGTCAGCATCGATGCCAGCGACATGCTGCGGACGCCGAGAGACTTGACGACCCGGCCGCTCCAGACGATGCCGATGCGTGGCCGGTCGGCAGGGACGCCGGCGGCAGCCAGCCGCTCGCGCCACGCCGTCACCAAAGAAGGGTCTGACTGTAGGTAGGGGGCTTTGCCCGAGGGGATGTTGTCGAAGGTGGTTTCGAAGATCCTCGGCAGGCTCATCAGGGGACAGAAGTAGTCGAAGACGTCCAGCTTGTGCGGTTCGACGCGGTCCAGAACCGAGTCCACACCAGCCAGCGGTTCCAGCAGACGGCACAGGGCTGAAGGCACGGCCAAGGACACCGTAGCACCCAGATCGGCGACCAGCTTGGCGTAGCGGCAGAACATCAGCGTGTCGCCCAGCCCTTGTTCGGAGGTGAGCAGGATTCGCTTTCCTGCCAAGGGCTCGAAGCCATGCCAGCTCGGCAGACCTGTCGGCTGCGCGGCCTTGTCCGGGCCGCCTTTTTCGAGCTTCCAACGCCACTCGTAGAGGTCCCAGCCCTTGGGGTTGCCCAGGGTGAGCAGGCACAACGCCGAGTTCCAGTGGGCTGGCGCGTGCGCGGGATCCCGGGCGACCGCTTCGTCGAAGCTGGCAATGGCTTCGTCGTAGCGGCGCAGTTGCATGAGTGTCACGCCGCGGTTGTAAAACCACACGGCCACCCCCGGCCGCATGCGGATGCCGCGGTCGTAATGCGCCAGCGCGCCCTCGTGATCCCCGACACCCTGCAGAGCCGAGCCCTTGGCGAGCAGGATATCGGGCAGATCGCCGCCCTTGGATGCCGCGATGTCGAACTGCTCCACAGACTCGCTGAACCGGTCGAGGTTGTGCAGGGCTTTGCCTTTGGCGACATACCAAGCCGCCTTTTCCGGCTGCAGCGCTATGGCGCGCTCGGCAGCCGCCAACGCCAGCTTGGGCTGATCGAGTTCGAGCAACATGTCCGCGCGCTTGCCGTGCGCCTCGGCGTGTTCGGGAACGAGCTCGGTGATTTTCCGGAAGTCGCTCTCCGCTTTCGCATGCCGCTTGAGGTGATCCTGGCAGGTGCCTCGGTTGAGCAGCGCACCGATATGAGCCGGGTTCAGCGCCAGGGCTTGTGAATAGGCGCGGATGGCGCCCTCCAGGTCTTTTGTTTCCGCGAGTACGTCGCCGAGAGCGCAATGGGCAT
>CAYSOD010000879.1:0-1548 GCA_964432385.1 uncultured Rubrivivax sp. | reverse complement strand
CACGGTCTCCCAGCGGTCGCTCGTCAGTTCCTGTGGCACCAGTCCGATCTTCATGCGGGCGTTGCGGTAATCCGCCTGGATGTCGTGGCCATCGGCCACCACGCTGCCGGCCGACGGCGTGACGATGCCGCAGATGATGCTGATCAGCGTGGTCTTGCCCGCACCATTCGGTCCAAGAAGCGCGAAGATCTCGCCCCGCCGTATGGCCAGGTTGATGGGCTTCAGGGCCTTGAGCCCCGATGCATAGGTCTTGGTCAGGTTGGTGATGGTGAGGATGTCGCTCATCGCAACTGACTAGCCAACGCTTGGGGTCTGCTGCAAGGTGGCATGCCGTCATGGCCTGCGCGCCGCAGATGGCCGCACAAGGATCGGGGAGGAAGCGCTAATGTCACTCAAGGTCGTGGGAGCAGGTTTCGGCCGCACCGGAACGCTGTCGATGAAGGCGGCACTCGAGCAACTGGGTCTTGGCCCCTGCTATCACATGGCCGAGGTGATCGCGCACCCGCCCTTCGTGACCCACTGGATGGCGGCGGCCGAAGGCCGCGGGGTTGACTGGGATGTCGTGTTCGAGGGCTATGGCTCGACCGTGGACTGGCCGGCCTGCAGCTTCTGGCGCGAGCTTGCCGCTCATTACACCGATGCGAAGGTCATCCTCACCGTGCGTGACCTCGACACATGGTTCGATTCCTGCCAGGCGACGATCTTCAACATCATGAAGGCACCGCTTGACGCCCTGCCGCCACCGATGGCAGGCGTGGCCCGGCTGGCGCGGACTTTGGTCCGGCAGAAGACCTTTAACGACCGGCTCGACGACCGCAGCCACTGCGTGGCCGTGCACCGTGCCCACATCGACGAGGTCAGGCGCACGATCCCCTCAGGCCGCTTGCTGGTCTTCGATGTGAAGGAAGGCTGGGCACCGCTTTGCGCCTTTCTCGGCGTTCCGGTTCCCGGCAGCCCCTTCCCCCGCATCAACGAGCGGGAGAGTTTCGGCAAGGACATTTCCCTCAGGGGCAGGCGCCCCTGAAGCCTGCCACACCCCGCAGGAGGGGAATTAACAGCTTTGGACACCCATGTGGCATCGCGACCATTTACGGGGCGGGCCGCACAGTTTCATTGATTGACAGGCAGGATGCTGTCAGAAATAAGAATGAGAATTAGTCGCAATACTGGGATCGACAGACATGAATGCCGCCAACGCATCCCGCCTGGCCACAATGCTGGCCTGCCTGCCAATGCTTCTGGGCGCGCCCGGGGCCCGCGCGGCTGAGCCCGAGGTCCCGCCGAAGGATGCAGGGTCTGCCGGCAAGGCCGGCGATGAACCGACCAGCGCCGACACGGGCCGCGAGGTCAACATCGTCGTCATCGGCCGTCGGCAGAACCTGCTGCGTGTCCCCGGATCTGGTGCCACCATCGAAGGCGAGCAGCTCGAGCGCTCGCGCGTCTTCACCGTCAACGAGGCGCTGAGGTCCGTGCCCGGCGTGCTGCCGCGCGACGAGGAAGGCCTCGGCATGCGCCCGAACATCGGCATCCGCGGCCTCAACCCGACCC
>CAYSOD010000878.1:0-1553 GCA_964432385.1 uncultured Rubrivivax sp. | reverse complement strand
GCGTGCCGGTGTTCGATTGCAATTACGGCACCTCCAATGGCAAGTACGCCCTCAAGATTGACAAGATGCTGACCAGTCCGGATTCGGGCTGGCTGGGAGCCCGCGATGTCACCTGACACCCCATCCCAAGAAGAACAGGACGCCATGGCGGCCGAATGGGCCGCTGCGCTGGAGGAATCGGAGAGCAACGCTTCAGGCGGAGCAGCAGCCGGCGTGTCGGTCAAGCCAGCAGCTTTCACGAATTTCGGGTCCACGGGGTCGGCAACCGGTTCCGGTGCGCCCGGTGGCGGCGACCTGAACATGATCCTGGACATCCCCGTACAACTCACGGTGGAGCTCGGCAGGACGCGCATTCCCATCAAGCACATCCTGCAGCTCGCGCAAGGCTCGGTGGTGGAACTCGAAGCCCTGGCGGGCGAGCCCATGGACGTGCTGGTCAACGGCTTCCTGATCGCCCAAGGCGAGGTGGTGGTGGTGAACGACAAGTTCGGCATCCGTCTGACCGACATCGTGACGCCCAGCGAGCGCCTGCGCCGCCTGAGCAGGACTTGAGTCCCACGCCCGGAGCTCCCTGTTGGAAACACCGGTCACCTCCGTTCTCTGGTTCCTCTTCATCCTGGCCCTGATCCCCGGGGTGCTGTGGCTGATCAAGCGCCTGCCGGCCGTCAAAGGCACGCAGTCGGCGGCCAGCCGCGTGGTGGGTATCCTGCCTTTGTCCAGTTCGCAGCGTATCCTGACGGTGGAGGTTGGCCAGGGCGACAACCGCACTTGGCTGGTGTTGGGCGTCACACCATCCAGCATTTCACTGCTCCACAGCATGGCGCCCGAGGCGGAGGCTCCGCAACCGCCGAACACGTCACCCCCATCGTTCGCCGACGCTCTCAGGCGCGTGGGCCTGGGCAAGGGGGAAACGAAATGAGCTCGCCCTGGCCGCCTCGGAGGTGCCGACTGGCCAGCCATCCAGCCGCACACGGCTGCAAACCGTCGCGATCGACTGGACGTCCTTGGCGGCTGGTGGCTCTGGGGCTGGGCTTGTCGGCCGCGACCGGAGCCGTTTGGGCCCAGGCGTCGGGCAGCAACCTTCCCCTGATCATTGGCCAGGGGCCCGGCGGCACCAGCTATTCGGTGCCCATCCAGACCCTGCTGTTCTTCACGGCGCTGGGTTTCATACCGGCCGTGCTGCTGCTGATGACGGCCTTCACGCGCATTGTCATCGTGCTGTCGCTCATGCGCCAGGCCATCGGCACGCCGGCAGCGCCGCCCAATCAGGTGATCGTCGGCCTGAGCTTGTTCCTGACCTTCTTCGTGATGCAGCCGACGCTGGACAAGGTTTACACGCAGGCCTGGGAGCCCTACTCCAAGAACGAGATCACTTTTGATGTGGCATTGCAGCGCGGTGCGCTGCCCATGCGCGAGTTCATGCTCAAGCAGACCCGCAAGAGCGACGTGCAGCTGTACTCGCGCTTGGCCAAGCTCCCGGCCAACGTTAAGCCCGAAGACCTGCCGCTGCGAGTGCTGGTGCCGGCCTTTGTGACCAGCGAGCTGAAAAGCGC
>CAYSOD010000877.1:0-1553 GCA_964432385.1 uncultured Rubrivivax sp. | reverse complement strand
TGGAACAGCGTGCGCAGCAGCCACACCGGCGTGGCCTGGTGCAGTCGGCCGTCCTTCTTGCCCTTGCCGCGCGGCGTGCGCACGTGGTCGTAGAGGTAGGCGTCGCTCATCACAAGACCCGCTGCAGCTTCAAGGCCACCGTCATGTCACCCGAGACCTTGAACTTGCCGGTCATGAAGCCCATGGTCGGGTCCATCTGACCCGTCATCAGTGCCACCAGATTGGTGCGGGAGATCTTGATCGTGCAGTCGGCGTCGATGTCGTCATTGACCACGCGGTTGGGCGAAGAGCGTCCGTCGAGCACGACGACGCCGTCATCGCCGCAATCGAACTTCAAGGTCGCATTCAATCCGCTGTCCTCGCCCATCTTGTCGCGCATGGCTTGGGTGATGGCAGGCATGTCCATGAGGTTTCTCCGTTTGGGGTCTGGGGTGGGATGTGAGGTGGCGCCACCACAACCTGGGTGGGCCTGCAGTCCGGCTGTTCACCAACAGGGCCAGCTCATGATGAAGCCAAGAGCGAAGCTGACGCGTAGGTTAGTCTCTGGTTTTGATTGCGTTCGCCAGAGTCTGCCAGTTCCCGTAGCCATGCTCGAAAACCCTCAATCCTGTGCGCCTGTGTCTGACCCTGCCACCAACCCTGCGCAGCCCGCCAGCGCCTATGCCAGCGTCTTCCGCCCCGGCCTGTTTGCAGGCCAGCTCCTGTGGGTGACGGGCGGCGGCAGCGGCATCGGCCGCTGCGTGGCCCACGAGCTGGCCAGCCTGGGGGCGCACGTGCTGATCAGCGGCCGCAAGCCCGAGAAGCTCGAGCGGGTCGCCGCCGAGATCCAGGAGGACAGCGGCCGCTGTTCAACCATCGCCTTCGACATCCGTGACGAGGACGCGGTGCGTGACGGCGTAGCCCGCGTGTTGGCCGAGCACGGCCCCATCGCTGGTCTCGTCAACAACGCCGGCGGCCAGTTCCCTGCGCCTTTGTTGGCCATCCAGAAAAAGGGCTTCGATGCCGTGGTGGCCAACAACCTGACGGGCGGCTTCCTGATGATGCGCGAGGTGTTCACGCAGTGCATGCAGGAGCGTGGAGGCGCCATCGTCAACATGACGGCCGACTTCCGCAACGGCATGCCGGGCATGGGCCACTCAGGTGCCGCGCGCGCTGGCATGAGCAACCTCACCATGACCGCCGCTTACGAGTGGGCCCACGCCGGGGTGCGGGTCAACGCTGTGGCTCCGGGATGGATCGCCTCCAGCGGCATGGACACCTACGGCGGCGCCATGCGCGCCTTCATCCCCAAGCTCAAACAGCATGTGCCGCTGCGCCGCATGGGCGTGGAGGCCGAGGTGTCGGCGGCCATCGTCTTCCTGCTCTCGCCCGCGGCGGCCTTCATCACCGGGGTCACCCTCCAGATTGACGGTGCGGCCTCGCTGGGCAGTGACATCTTCCCCCTCGGCGACGAGGCACGCTCTTCACCCTTCCAGGGGTTTCACCGGGCGGTGACGCCCGAGGTGCTCAAGTAGACCCACCGAACATGCAACTCACCCCCGAACACCGGCAGA
>CAYSOD010000876.1:0-1555 GCA_964432385.1 uncultured Rubrivivax sp. | reverse complement strand
GAGCTTCGATCTGGGTGGAGCCACCATCGGCGAGCCCATGGCCGTGTTGATGCAGGAAGCGCTGGCGCAGATCGGCATCAAAGTCACGCTGAACAAGATTCCTGGCGCCACCTGGCGTGCCGCGCTGCTGAAGAAGGACATGCCTCTGCTGCTCAACCGCTTTGGCGGATGGCTGAACTTCCCCGAGTACTTCTTCTTCTGGTGCTACCACGGCCAGAACGCCGTGTTCAACACCATGAGCTACCAGAACGCGAAGCTGGACAAGGTGATCACCAACGCCCGCTTTGCCGAGAGCAAGCCGTTGTACGACGCCTTCGTCAAGGAAATGATCCAGATCGGCTACGACGAGGTGCCGCGCATTCCGCTGTTCCAACCCACGATGGACGTGGCCATGCGCAAGGACGTGCAGGGCTACATGTACTGGTTCCACCTGCAGCCGGACTACCGCAATCTGTCCAAGGCCTGAGCGTTTGCGCGCTGTCCCCTCCTGCCCTCACCCCAAAGCACCATGGACGTGGAACGCTACGCCGACGCCACTGCGCAGGCGCTGAACCTGCCGCTGGCTCCCGAGCACCGCCCCGGCGTGCTGCGCTACTTGCAGATGGTGGCGCAGATGGCGCCGCGGGTGATGGACTTCCCCCTGGCCCCAGCCTTGGAAAGCGGTAACGTCTTCCGGCCTGTCAGCCCTGAAGACCTGCCGGACGCCGAGTCTCACCTCGATGCAGCAGCAGGGTCCCGGCCATGACCGCGCTGCAGCAGGTGAAACAAAGCCTCGCGCACATCGGGGACACCGACGCGCAGGTGAACGCGTTCACGGCCGTGCTGGCCGAGCGTGCCTTGGCGCGCGCCGAGCAGTTGGACCGTGAGGGCCGCGACCTGCCCTTGGCCGGCATGCCCTTTGCCGTGAAAAACCTGTTCGACATCCAGGGCCTGCCGACGCTGGCGGGCTCGAAGATCGAGCGCGAGGCTGCAGCAGCGGCCACCGACGCCCCGCTGGTGCAGCGCCTGGAAGCCGCCGGCGGCGTGCTGGTGGGTACGCTCAACATGGACGAGTACGCCTACGGCTTCACCACCGAAAACACGCACTACGGCCCGACGCGCAACCCGCATGACTTGACGCGCTTGTCCGGTGGCTCCTCGGGCGGCTCGGCTGCCGCAGTGGCCGCAGGGCAGGTGCCGCTGACCCTGGGCTCGGACACCAACGGCTCCATCCGTGTGCCTTCCTCCCTGTGCGGCGTGTTCGGCCTGAAGCCCACCTTCGGCCGACTGCCACGCACCGGCACCTACCCTTTCGTGGCGAGCCTGGACCACCTGGGGCCTTTTGCGCGCAAGGTGAAGGACCTGGCTCGGGCCTATGACGTGATGCAAGGCCCTCTGCTGGAAGATGCGGCGTGCGCGCAGCGCCCCGTGGAACTGACTTCACCGACGCTTGAACATGGCGTGGAAGGACTGCGCATCGGGGTGCTGGACGGGTGGTTCCAGAACCAGGCGCTGCCACCGGCCATTGAGGCCGTCTCGCGTGTGGCACAGGCGTTGCGCACCAGCCGCCTGGTGC
>CAYSOD010000875.1:0-1559 GCA_964432385.1 uncultured Rubrivivax sp. | reverse complement strand
CCTGCCCTGAAGATTCTGGAATGTTTTCCAGGTATGTTACGGACCAAACCCCGCCTCCGGTCTCGTTTTGAAGACCCGAGGCCAAGTTCCAGGGTTTGTACGGAGGAGGTGATCTTCCAGGCGCAGTAGCTCACTACGTGAACTGGACGAATTCACAGTTCTGCTGAGATGTTGTGGTCAGTCATCCCCCTCGGATGGAAGGCCGATGGATGGCCTGGGCTACATCTAGCTGGCTAAAGCCCTGTCAACTTCGCCCGGCTTTTCGCAGGGCAACCTGTTCCAACGATCCGCTGGGCGGCCCAGGATTCAGTCTTCGAATCGGGCGAGAAAGTCGGCTGGCGCAAGCACTTGGACGCCCTCGAACGGATGCATGCTCAACAAATCGACGTCACTCGAGATGAGCACTTGCGCAGAAGCTGCCAGAGCCAATGCAAGGAACATCACGTCGTTGGGGTCGGAGCAGCCTTGGGCGGCCGCCCAGTGATGCGCTGAAATGCGCACGGGCCTAATCGTTTGCCGCACAAAGGTCACGAACAGTTGCCTGTCCTCCAGCGGCAGGTACCTGTCGAACTTGGGGCGCTGAAGTACGCTGTCCAAATCTTGCAGCGTTTCGTTGCAGCAAGCCAACTCAAAGCGCGCAAGCGCCAGTCTGAAGGCTTCTGCGGGCACAGAGCCTGGACGAAGAGCGGCGCTGACCAGGGTGCTGGTGTCCACCACCGCTCTGGGCAGGAGACTCAACTCTGCCTCGTCCGGCTTGAGTCGCCCTTTGCTTCAGTCGATTCCGCTCGAGCTTGCGCCACCAAAGCAGCTACATCAGCATCATCGAGCATTGCAGCCGCCGGCTTCAGACGGGAGGCTACCGTGTTCAGGTAGCTGTCGTAGGCGGCCACAGCAGCTACGCGGCTTTGTCGCGCGTCGATGAGATCCTTCATGTCCGCCGGTGAAACGACGAAGGCTACCGGACGACCCCGACGGGTGATGGAAACCGGCTCGCGCTGAGCGGCGTCCAACAGTTCCCCGAACCGGTTTTGAGCTTCAACGGACGTCAAGCTTCGCATGATGATTCAACCGCCTGCCTCTGAAGTAGCTAGTTTAGCTGATATGAATATTACCGGGAGTTCCGTTGGGTTTGGCTTCTTCTGAGTCATCGGGCCTGTCCTCAGGCCGGCTCGTATTCGATGCCCGGCTGTGGATCACTGGGGTGGGGAGGTGGCGGCAATGCGTGTGGGGATCGGTGACACCTTTTGTCGCCGACCGGTGGCTCAATGAGAGATCCGCGGCCAGTTCCGCGGGCGGAGGGCTCAAGGGACTTTTGAACGGCTGCGCAAGGCGCGAACCGAGGAGGCCAGGGGCCTGTTGTCACAACTTCTTTCGCATCCGTCTAGAAGCTCCCCATGGCCGACAACATCCTTGAGCCGGCGTACTCCGCCGCCTATGAGTGCTGCACACCAGGTAATCAACCCGCTGATTACCTGGGCCTTAGCAGGCACTGGGTCCTCAGGCTCTTGTTGGACCTGGGTGGCCACAAGGAAGTGCTGCTGGAGTCGCACTGCAACGAC
>CAYSOD010000874.1:0-1565 GCA_964432385.1 uncultured Rubrivivax sp. | reverse complement strand
GCTGCCACAGGCGGCCGGCGTGCTGGTGTACGTGCTGATGGCGCTGATCCTGCTGTGGAAGCCGGACGGTCTGTTCAAGGCGGGCTGAGGCGAGGGAGCACCCACATGCAATCTGACATTCGATCCAAGGCGGCCTTCGTCGGCCTGGCCTTCCTGGCGCTGGCCCTGTACCCCCTGGTAGCCGGCAACTTCGGCGTGGACCTGGTCACCAAGATCATGATCTATGCCATCTTCGCGCTCAGCCTGGAGCTGCTGGTGGGCGGCACGGGCCTGGTGTGCTTCGGTCACGCAGCGTTCTTCGGCATAGGCGCCTACGCCACGGTGCTGCTTTCGCCCGAAGCCGACCCGGGCTCGGTGGTGCTGCTCATCGGCGCCTCGGTGCTGGCCGCTGGGCTGTACGCGCTGGCCGTGGGCGCGCTCTCGCTGCGCACCAAGGGCGTGTACTTCATCATGGTGACGCTGGCCTTTGCGCAGATGGCCTACTACGTGGTGCACGACACGCCGCTGGGCGGCGGCACCGACGGCATCTACCTCAACGTCAAGCCCGTGGCCGGCCCGCTGGACCTGGACGGCGCGCTGACGATGTACTTCTTCACCCTGGCGGTGCTGGTGGCGGTGTTCGGCTTGCTGGCGCTGATCTCGCGCTCGCGCTTCGGGCGGGCACTGGCCGGCATCCGCGTGAACGAGCAGCGTATGCGCGCCACGGGCTTTGCCACCTACCCCTACAAACTGGCGGCGTTCACCATCTCGGGCGCGCTGGCAGGGCTGGCGGGTTTCCTCTTCGCGGTGAAGGACGGCTTTGTGAACCCGGAGATGATGAGCTGGCACCTCTCGGGTTCGGTGCTGATCATGATCATCCTGGGCGGCATCGGCCACCTGCGCGGCGCGCTGATCGGCGCTTTCGCCTTTGCTCTGCTGCAGGAGTTCTTCAAGTCCGAGGCGATCTTCGGTGCCTTCGCCAAACACTGGCACCTGGGTCTGGGGCTCACCATCATCATCAGCGTGGCCTTGCTGCCACGTGGCTTGGTGGGCGTGCCGGGACAGCTGAAGGAGCGGCTGATCGGCCGCACGTCGCGCCGCGAGGAAACCACGGAGGCTTCGCAATGAGCACGCCTGTCGCCACGACCAGCGGGGCCGATGTGCTGCTGCGCTGTCACGACATCACCCGCCGCTGGGGCGGGTTGGTGGCGGTCAACCAGGTCTCGCTGGAGCTTCAGCGGGGTCAGGTGCACGCCGTGATCGGCACCAACGGCGCTGGCAAGTCCACCCTGATCAACATCCTGTCGGGCGAGATTCCCCCTTCGGCCGGCACGGTGGAGCTGCTCGGCCAGGACGTCACCGCCTGGTCGCAGCCCAAGCGTGCGCAGGCCGGCCTGGGCCGCAGCTACCAGCGCACCACGGTCTACCCCAGCTTCACGGTGCTGGAGAACTGCCGCCTGGCGGCGCAGGCCCGCACGCCCAAACCCTGGCACTGGTGGCAGGACGCCGGCCGCTGCGAAACCAGCGTGGCCGCCGCCCGCGCGGCCGCTGCCAGCGCCGGCCTGTCGGACTGGCTGGACCGCTCC
>CAYSOD010000873.1:0-1567 GCA_964432385.1 uncultured Rubrivivax sp. | reverse complement strand
TTGCGATAGATCAACGTGCTCGGTCGGACATAGGTCTCGCTGACGCTAAGCGCGGGCATGACTACCGGGAACCCGCCCGCCTGCCAGACGCCGCGTTTGACCTCTTCGACGCGCTGGGGAAAGTGGGTGTGGCAGCTGCTGAGATCGGACCAGGTGCTGAGGATACCGATGACCGGCTTGCCCTGAAAATCCTCGCTGGTGAAGCCCATCTGCTTCGTGCGGTAGGATTTGTGATTGCCCGGCTGGCCGGCGGCACCGAACCAGCGCTGGCTGCGCAGATCGGTCAGTTCGGCTTTCTTCTTTCCCATTGGCCATCCCCTGAACCGGTCGTGACCGGCTCCCCTTAGCTAAAGCCATAAAACGATGCGGCGGTCTGGCCATTGATGCGGTCCCGGTCCTCGGCGGGAAGACCTGCCATCAACACGTCACTCGCCTTGCGCCAGCGCTCGTAGCCACCGGCCCGATTCACCACCGGCCAGTCGCTGCCCCACATCAGTCGCGACGATCCAAAGCACTCCAGCAGATGATCGACATAGGGCTTGAGATCGCTGACCTGCCAGTTCGATCCGCTTTCGGTCACCAGACCCGAGACCTTGCACAGCGTCCGGCTGTCACGGGCGACGATGGCGAGATCGCGAGCCCACGGTTCGCGTTGCCCCTGCGCGATCGGCGGCTTGGCGCCATGATCAACGACCACCGGTATGTCGGGATAACGGTCAAGGAGCCGGCGCAGACTCGGCAGATGCCGGGGACGCACCAGGGCGTCGAAGCGCAAGCCCAGCTCCCCCATCGCGCGCCAGGCGGGCTCTAGCCGGCGGTCAAGCACCCAGTCGGTGTCCTCGATGTCCTGCAGCATCGGCCGCAGCCCACGCAGCAGGCTATCCGATGCCAAGGCCGCGATTCGCTCGGGCGCATCGGCGGCCATCATGTCAGCCCAACCAACCACGGCGCGAACCAGGCCTTTGCTGCCGCGCGCCACCTCAAGCATGAATCGAGTTTCGGTTTCGGTCGGGGCTGCCTGCACCAGCACCGTCGCATTGATCCCGTAGCGCGTGAGAAGCGGCCGCAGATCATCGAGAGAGAAGTCGCGGTAGATGTCAGTCAGCGCCGGCGTCAGCCAGCCGTAATCGCCGCGGGCGATCTGCCAGACATGCTGATGGGCATCGACCTTCATGGCGTGGGCACCTCGGGGCTCAGCAGCGCTTCCCGCTTGAGCGCGGACCAGAATTCCGGCGGAATCGACGCGCCCATCAGAGCGATGTTCTCCTCTACTTCGGCCGGCGAGCGGGCTCCTGGGATGACCGCATGCACCGCCTCATGGCCGAGCGGAAACTGCAGGGCCGCTGCGCGCAAGGAGATGCCGAAGCGCCGGCACTGTTCCTCCAGGCGCGCCGCTTTGGCCAGAATCTCGGCCGTGGCTGGTGCGTAGTTGTAGCGTGCCCCCGGCACCGGCCCCGTCGCCAGGATGCCGGAATTGTAGGGGCCACCAATGACGATCCCGGCCCCACGCTCGACACAGAGCGGCAGCAGTTCAGGCAGCGCCGACTGGTCGAGCAGGGTGTAGCGG
>CAYSOD010000872.1:0-1572 GCA_964432385.1 uncultured Rubrivivax sp. | reverse complement strand
GCTTGGTGGTTATTGTTTTGAACCACCAAGAGCACCAAGACGCTTGCGCTTTGCCACCGATCAAAGCCGCCGTCATGCTATGTCATGAGCCATTATCCCAATAAAAAAGTTCGTCATGGCCGGTCGCGCGGCAGCGTGAGCCGGCCACCCAGAATATCCTCCCCAAATCACTGCAGTGCTCGCGGCGCTTCATGCTGAAGCGCAGGCCAGGCTGCAGCCAGTTCCGCGCCCATGATCCCTGCGTGGCCGGTCGCGCGGTAGTGCGAACCGGCGATGACAGTGGTGAGGTGACAAAATGTGCCGTTGCTGGGGCGTGTTTGTTCATTATATGTTCTAGCCTGGCTCGGGCTGTTCAAGTCGAGCCAATTCCCGCGTGCACCGGTTAGGGTGGGGCACTGCAAAACATCTGACGAAAGTGTATCTCGTGTAACAGGAGCGGGCCGGATTTTCCCGAATTAGCAGGGCTCGTATGGTTAACGTGGCCGGGTCGAGGGGAAATGGACGTGGGGGTTCAATCAGCGGTAGTGTCGCTCTCCTCGTGGCCTGAAGACGGAGATTGATGCTGCATGGCGGACGCACGAACCGAGCTTGCGCCTGACAGTGCCCCTCCCGGTCCAGGCGAGGCCAAGCCCGGTCTGCCGGCGCAGGCCTGGGCTGTGCTCATGAACCTGGTGCCCGTCGGCGGCGTGCTGGTGCTGGGCTGGGACGCGATGCTGCTCCTGCTCTTCTACTGGATCGAGACCCTGGTGATCGGCGTGTTCAACGCGGTGAAGATCGGGGTCATCGGGGTCGCGGCCGGTCGCATGGGCGTGCTCATCTGCGCGGGATTGATCGCATTCTTCGCGCTGCACTACGGCATCTTCTGCAGCGGGCATGGCGCCTTCCTGATGATGCTGATGGAGTTTGGTGGCGGCTCGTTCCCCGAGAGCAACGCCTCCTTCGGCGAGTTCAGCGCCTTCTCGATGGCGTGGTCGCTGGTGGCGACGGACCATGGCCTCTGGTGGAGCGTGGTGGGGCTTGTGGCGTTGCAGGCGGGCGCCTTCGTGCTGTTCTGGCTCTGGCCCGGGATCTGGCGCACGGCGAACCCCTTCCGGCAGATGTTCGAGCCCTATGGCCGGATCGTGGTGATGCACCTGACGATCATGATTGCCGCCATCCCGGTGCTGTTGTTCGGCGCGCCCTGGCTTGCCGTGCTGGCACTGGCGGTGATGAAGACGGGGCTCGACCTGAGGGGGCCGCTGTTCATGCTCAATCCGCGGGGGGCAGAGAAGGCCTGGGCCGAGGCCGACAAGTACTGGCCGCCGCGGTCGCTACCGGACTAGCGAGAACGAGAACTCGCGCTCGAGGATGACCTTGCCGTCACGCTTGAGGGTATAGCGGGCCTTGTAGTTGCCGAGCGGCCAGGAGGGCGTATCGCGCTTGCGGCCGGCGTAGCTCAGCCACTGGGCCTTGTTGCGCTCGAGGGTCTTGGGGCCGCTGGTGGCGAAGTCGCCGTTCAGGGGATCGGTGACGGCGAGGGTCTCCACGTCGCCGGCACGCCCGCCGCGGGCGCGGACCCAGGCGACGAGTGCC
>CAYSOD010000871.1:0-1572 GCA_964432385.1 uncultured Rubrivivax sp. | reverse complement strand
GCCGAACACATGGTTCCAGGGCAGCCAGTCCACCAGCACCGGCGGCTCGTCGGCCAGGAAGGCCAGGCTCTGGCGCAGCATCTGCTGGTTGGCGCACAGCATGCGGTGCGTGGTGGGCACGCCCTTGGGCAGTTTCGTGGAGCCCGAGGTGAACAGGATCTTGAGTACGGTGTCCGGGCCTACGCTGGTGTGGGCGGCGTCCAGGCTCGGGCCCGGCTCGGTCTGCAGCAGGCTGTGGAAGGTATGCCAGCGATGACCGTCCTTCGACTCGGGGGCTGCGGGGACGCTGGTGCCGCCCGATGAGGCGACCGCATCTTTCGCACCCGCAACCGCAGACCCCTCGGTCATCACGACCGGCGTGCTGGCCGGTACCGTCGCTTCAATGGCACGCAAGTAAGCGGGGCCTGCGGCGAACACCACGCCCGGGGTCGTCAGCCCGACGATGTGGCGCAGCTTGCCGTGGTCCTGCGAGATCAGCGAGTAGGCGGGTGAGGCGGGCACATGCGGGATGCCCGCCCACATTGCGCCCATCGCCAAGCTGAGGTGCTCCAGGTCATTGCCTGAGAGGATCAGCAGGGGCCGCTGCGCGCTCGCGCCCAGGCTCAGCAGCGCCTGGCCCAGACGCCGGGCGCGATCGAGCATCTGGGCGTAGGTGATGGTCTGCCAGGGTTCACCAGGTTGCGTGGCATCTCGCCTCGCCACGAACACGCGCTCAGGCGCGTGCTGTGCCCAATGCGCCAGGTCATCGGTCAGGCGTGGAGCGTAGGGCTGCAGCGGCTCGGGCGACTGCAGGCGCACGCTGCCATCGGCGGCGTGCGAGACCAAGGTGGAGGTGCAGCCACTGACGCGGGCGTTGCGGTAGCGGGCCATGATGTTGTAGCAGTTGGATTGGGCGCCGCTCGTCGAGCTGGGTTCAGCCCGTCAGCGGACCAGGGGGCTGTGCAGTCAGAATGAAGTGATTGTCTGACCTCACGGACCTGCCCATGAACACCGCCGACCTCATCGCCATCGACATCCACACCCACGCCGAGGTGTCGTGCTGGAACCCCTTTGACAACTACGGTGAGGAGTACGACCGCGCAGCCGACAAGTACTTCGGCTCCAACCGCCGGCCCACCATCGACGAGACGGTGGCCTACTACCGCGAGCGCAAGATCGGCCTGGTGATGTTCACGGTGGACAGCGAGAGCCAGCTGGGCCGCCGGCGCATTCCCAACGAGGAGATCGCGGAGGCGGCCAAGAAGAACGCCGACATGATGATCGCCTTCGGCTCCATCGACCCGCACAAGGGCAAGATGGGGGCGCGCGAGGCGCGGCGCTTGATTGAAGAGCAGGGTGTGCGCGGCTTCAAGTTCCACCCCACCGTGCAGGGTTTTCTGCCCTATGACCGCATGGCCTGGCCGCTGTACGAGGTGATTGCCGAACACAAGCTGCCGGCCATCTTTCACAGCGGGCATTCGGGCATCGGCTCGGGAATGCGCTGCGGCGGCGGCTTGCGCCTGCAGAACAGCAATCCGATGCTGCTCGAAGATGTGGCGATCGACTTCCCTGACATCCAGATCGTCATCGCCC
>CAYSOD010000870.1:0-1574 GCA_964432385.1 uncultured Rubrivivax sp. | reverse complement strand
ACCTACAACATCCACAAGGGCGTGCGAGGCATCGGCCCGCGCAAGCGCCTGGAGATCCACAACCTGGGCCTGGCGGTGGAGAGCTTCGACGCGGACGTGGTGTGCCTGCAGGAAGTGCGCCTGTTCCACCACCGTGACGCGCGGCGTTTTCAGCGCAGCCGGTTGGGCTGGCCCGAGGGCGGGCAGGCGGACTTCCTGGCCCCGGAGGGCTACGACGTGGCCTACCGCACCAACGCCGTCACGCGCCATGGTGAACATGGTAATGCGCTGCTGAGCCGCTGGCCCATCGGGGAGGTGGCGCACCATGACGTGAGCGACCACCGCTTTGAGCAGCGCGGTCTGTTGCACGTGCCCGTGCAGTGGAACGGGGGCTGCGTGCACGTGGTGGTGGCGCACTTTGCGCTGCTGCACGCCGGGCGTGTGCGGCAGGTGCAGCGCCTGGCCGAGTATTTGGCCACCGAGGTGCCCGCCGACGAGCCCCTGGTGGTGGCCGGCGACTTCAACGACTGGAGCGAAAAGCTGGACGCACCCATGCGCGGCGTGGGCCTGGTGCGCGCCGCTGACCCGGCCCCGCCCGGCTGGCCGGCGGTGCACAAGCCCACGTTTCCCGCGCTGGCGCCCGTCTTCGCGCTGGACCGTGTCTACCTGCGCGGTCTGCGCTGCCGCTCCACCCTGGTGCCTCGGGGCGCCGGCTGGCGCCGTTGGTCAGACCACCTCCCCCTGCTGGTGGAGCTGGAGGCCCTGTGAACGCCGGGGCCCTGACCCCCAGCGAGCCCTGGCTCGCCCCCTTCGAAGGCGGCCACCGCGTTGGGCTGATGCGAGGGGGCGACGAGCTGTTCCCCGCCATGGTGCAGGCCATCGACCAGGCCTGCGCCGAGGTCTGGCTGGCCACCTACATCTTCAATGACGACCCTTCCGGCCGCCGTGTGGTGCAGGCACTGCGAGAGGCTGCAGCGCGCGGCGTGCAGGTGCGTCTGGTGGTCGACGGGTTTGGCTGCAACGGCCGCGTGGCCACGCTGCGGCGCCAGCTGGCGGGCTCGACGGTGGGTTTCGAGGTCTTCCGCTCGCTGGAGCGGTGGTGGGCCTGGACCCAGCCCAGCCAGCTGCGCCGCATGCATCACAAGTTGTGCGCGGTGGATGGCCATCTGGCTTTTGTTGGCGGCATCAACGTGGTGGACGACCGCTTTGACGTGCAGCACGGCTGGACGGCCGAGCCGCGCTTGGACTTTGCCGTGCAGGTGGAGGGCCGGGTGGCCGCCGAGGTGCAACGCCTGGTGCATGCCCTGTGGACGCGGGCCCACCTGGGCCGCGGCTGGCGCGAGGAGGTGGCGCTGCTGGCGCAGAGCCCCGAGCCCGTGCAGCGCGCGGCCCAGCTGATCCGAGACATGCGGGCCCGGGCGCCCCACATGCCGCATCGTGCGGGTGAGCGGCGCCTGCGCCTGAGGGACTGGTGGCGGCGCGACCGCCCCGAGCGTCCGTCAGCGCCTGCCGGGTTCGACCAAGTGGCGGGCGACCCCGTACGCGTGGCGTTGGTGGTGCGCGACAACGTGGTCCACCGGCGCGCCATCGAGCGC
>CAYSOD010000869.1:0-1575 GCA_964432385.1 uncultured Rubrivivax sp. | reverse complement strand
GATGCCGACGGCGAGATCTGGCTGCAAACCTACCCGCGCGTGCTGGGGTTTGCCTTCAAGCCGGTGAGCTTCTGGTACTGCCACCGCC
This sequence comes from uncultured Rubrivivax sp., assembly GCA_964432385.1. GTDB lineage: Bacteria > Pseudomonadota > Gammaproteobacteria > Burkholderiales > Burkholderiaceae_C > Rubrivivax. The sequence continues at coordinate 1,487 of CAYSOD010000869.1, read as the reverse complement.
ATGACGGGTCGCTCAGCGCGGTGGTGGTGGAGGTGAACAACACCTTCGGCGAGCGCCACTGCTACCTGCTTTGCGGTGAAGGCCTGGGTTTCGGCCGGGAGTTGCAGGCCCGCAAGGTGTTCCACGTGTCGCCCTTCTGCCGCATCGAAGGCCGCTACCGCTTCCGATTCATGCGCACGGCAGACCGCATCGTGGCGCGCGTGGACCATGACGACGAGCAAGGGCCACTGATCCTGACCAGCATGTCCGGCCACCTGCAGCCGCTGACCGCGCGCAGCGTGGCTGGCGCCAGTGTGCGCATGCCGCTCATGACCCTGGGCGTGATCGCCAGGATCCACTGGCAGGCGCTCAAGCTTTGGCTCAAACGCGTGCCCTTCATTTCCAAGCCCGAGGCTCCCAAGAGCTTCGTCACCCGTGGGAGCGCCCCATGAACACCACCACCGCCCAGCCGCACACCCGGCACCAGGCCCTGCCCAGCGCCGCGCCAGCGGCGGCGCGCACCGTGTTCGCCCTGCTGAGGAATCTGCAGCACGGCACGCTGGACGTACAAATGCCCGACGGCACCCAGGCGCGCTTTGGCAGCGGCCTGTCGGACCAGCCGAAAGCCGCGCTGCGCCTGCTCGACTGGCAGGTGTGCTCGGCAGCGCTGAAGAGCGGCGACATCGGCTTTGCCGAGTCCTTCATCGACGGCCACTGGACCACGCCAGACTTGGCCGCCCTGCTGCGCCTGTTCATCGCCAACCGCGATGCCATGGAGTCGGTGATCTACGGCACCTGGTGGGGGTCGCTCGTCTACCGCCTCAAGCACCTGCTGCACCGCAACTCGCGCAGCGGCAGCAAGAAGAACATCCACGCCCACTACGACATCGGCAACCCGTTCTACCGCCTGTGGCTGGACGAGACCATGAACTACTCCAGCGCGCTGTTCGAGGGGGACTTCTCCCGCCCGAGCGTGCAGGCGCAGACCGCCAAGGTCAGGCGCGCGCTGGCCGAGTGCGGCGTGAAGGCGGGCGACCGGGTGCTGGAGATCGGCTGCGGCTGGGGGGCCCTGGCCCAGGAAGCCACCGCCAGCCTGGGCGCACGGGTCACGGGCGTCACGCTGTCCACGGAACAGTTGGGCTATGCCCAGGAGCGCATGCAGCGTCTGGGCGTGGCTGACCGGGCGGACCTGCGGCTGCAGGACTACCGCGACATCGCCGACGGGCCCTACGACGCCGTGGCCTCCATCGAGATGTTCGAGGCTGTGGGGCGCGAGTACTGGGCCAGTTACTTCGCCACCGTGCACCGCCAGTTGAAGGCCGGCGGGCGGGCCTGCATCCAGACCATCACCATCCGGGATGACCTGTTCGAGCGTTACGTCAAGTCCACCGACTTCATTCAGCAGTACATCTTCCCCGGCGGCCTGCTGCCCAGCCCCCAGGCCTTTCGGTCGGAAGCCCGCAACGCCGGGCTGGAGGTGGTCAATGAACTGGCTTTCGGCCCGGACT
>CAYSOD010000868.1:0-1578 GCA_964432385.1 uncultured Rubrivivax sp. | reverse complement strand
TGCCGGGGAAGGCTGGGATCAGGCTCTGGGCGTTGAGGAACAGATAGGCGCCGAAGGAGTTGGCCACGACGTGGGCGTCCTCGCGCCAAAAGTGTGTCTGCAGGTCCTCGGCCACGGTCTCGATCTGGTCCATGAACCGCATGCCCCGGAAATCCCCCACGGTCTCTCGCCCAGCCAGGTCCACCCCTCGGCTCAGCAGGGCCTGTCCCAGGCCCGTGTGCACGCGGCCACCGTAGCCGGGCAGGTAGTAGATAGTGTTGCGGTTCGGGCTCATGGGTCTGATGATCGTTGAACTGCGTGGGTGCGTGGGTGCGTGGCTGAAGTCCCCTGCGCAGCAGGTAGCCCTGAGCCGCCTCAAGACATCCCGCCAGATGCTGGAGTTAAGGAAGGGGAAGGGTGGGTGATGTTTCTATACTGTATTCATGTCCAGTATGAATGCGCCACAAGCACTGCAAGCCCAGGAGATCCCGGTCCAAGACCTGGCCTCCACCGTGCGCGCCGGTTTTCCGTCGCCCGCAGAGGACTTGGGCGCCAAGCGCATCGACCTGGCCGCACGCCTGATCAAGCACCCCCAGGCCACCTTCCTCATGCGTGCCCGGGGCGACTCGATGAAGGAAGCCGGCATCTTCGACGGGGACGTGCTGCTGGTGGACAGGGCCATCCCGCCGCGCAACGGCCAGGTGGTGGTGGCCGTGATCGATGGTGAGTTCGTCTGCAAGACCTTGTCGATGAGGGCAGGGCGGATCAAGCTGCGTGCGGCTAACCCAGGGTTCCCTGACATCGTGCCAACCGACAGCCAGACGGTGGAGGTCTGGGGTGTGGTGACGGCCTCCATCAAGCAGTTCTCGGCCTGAGCGGCAGCGCGGCTGCTGATTGAGGGTCCGGCATGTTCGCGCTGGTCGACGGCAACAACTTCTACGTCTCCTGTGAGCGGGTATTCCGGCCCTCGCTCCAAGGACGGCCAGTGGTCGTGCTGTCCAACAACGACGGCTGCGCGATTGCCCGCTCCAACGAGGCCAAGGCCCTGGGCATCCGTATGGGCCACCCTTGGCACGAGATCCGCCACCTCGAAGACGAGACAGGGCTGATCGGCCTGTCGGCGAACTTTGAGCTCTACGGGGACATGAGTGACCGGATGATGAGCCTTGCCGCAGGCCTGGGCCCGGAGCAGGAGATCTACTCGATCGACGAGTCATTTATCGGGCTGGAGGGCGTCAAGGGTGACCTTGTGGAGCGTGCCCGCGCCGTGCGCTCGCGCATCCTGGCCTGGACGGGGATCCCTTGCGGCATTGGCATCGGCCCGACCAAGACCCTGGCGAAGTTGGCCAACCACATCGCCAAGACGGCGGAGCGCAAGCCCGGCAGCTACCCCGCCAAGTTCGCCCAGGTGTGCAACCTGGCGAACACCACCCCTGAGGAACTTCAGAGCCTGCTGCAGGCTACCGACGTGGGCGAGGTCTGGGGCGTGGGCGGGCGCATTGGCTCGCAGTTGCGAGAACTGGGCGTCAAGACCGTGTGGGACCTCACCCAAATGGAGCCGCACCTGGTGCGGCAGCGCTGGTCCGTGGTGCTGGAGCG
>CAYSOD010000867.1:0-1581 GCA_964432385.1 uncultured Rubrivivax sp. | reverse complement strand
CGATGTAGGCGCCAGCCGAACGCAGGCGGGCATGGCCCGCGACACGGGCCACACGCAGCCGGGCCTGGCGGTCGAGGTCCCGATCGACCGGCCCACCGCCACGCACCGGCGCGGGCGTGCCCGTCGTGTCCTGGTACTGGCCTTGAAGGTGGTCGTGCCGCGCCCCGTGCCCGGTGGTGCCGCTCTCGCGCTTCGTGAGGCCGAACTTGCGCAGCGCATAGTCCAGCCGGCGGAGGTTGGACTTCAGGTCCCGATCCGGCGCCCCCATGTGTGCGTCATGGCCGCTGACCACGCTGCGGGCATGCGCGATGGCCGACTGCTGCTCCTCGGTGGCCAGCGGAAGCCAGCGCGAGCGGCCTCCCTTGCCCTTCGTCCACAGATACCGATCCGCCTCCCTTTGTTCGTCGGGCAGGCCTGTCTCCTCGAAGGAATGGACGTGGGCGTAGGGGCGGCACATCACGGACTCCTTGCGCCGCAGGCCGACCTTCACCATCAGGCGCATCGATGCGCCGATGCGGGCATCGTAGGCAGAGACCTGGGCCAGCAAGGCCTCCACGTCGATGCCGTTGCCGCTCCAGCTCTTGTCGCGCTGGGCGTTCTCGTGGCGCTCGTACTCGTCAGGCGTCAGGCCGTAGTGCTCGGGCCTGCGGATGAAGCCCGGCTTGTTGAGCCACATCGCCAGGCCACGCAGAAAGCTGAGGTAGGTCTGGATCGTCCCCGGCGAAAGCTTCCGGCGCTGCCAGACCTTCACCATCGCCTGGACATGCCGCTGGCCCAGGTTGCGAGGATCGGGCGCCAGCTTGAAGCCGGCGTCGGTGTGCAACTCGCGGAAGAAGCGTCGCAGGAAGTGGGCGCGCTCGTAGCGCGTCTTGTGCGACACAGTCTTCTGCAGCGCGGTGTGCAGCGGGTTGAAGAGCTCGATCAGCACGTCCACCACCCGGTTTACGGGCGTCCTGCCGGGCGGGTACATGTCCAGCACTTGCTGGGGCGACTTGCCGGCCCAGTTCTGGCGGCGCGGCGAGTCTTGGCCGTGCCGGCGGCCTGGGCTGGCCGAGGTCATCGCGGTGGTCCTGGAAGGGCGGGTGGATGAGGAGGGGAGGGTGGAGCCATTGCGCGGGTCGTTGCGGCGGTCGTTGAGGGAGAGAGGTGCCTGCCGGCGGCGGCGCGAGGGTTCTTCACGGCGGATGCGGGACATGGTGGGCTTTCTGCGAGATGGCGGACTGCCCGAACAGCACGCCGGTGGATGAACGGTCGGGAGGACCGGAGTTGGAGGAATCCATCTGGACATCCCCGGGGCCGATTCCTGGCAAGCCCACGGCAATGGAGATCGTGTGCAACGTCGGTGCGGCGATCGATCCCTGCAGCGCCACACCCACCCATGGCTTTGCTGTCCGGGCTCCTCGTGGTCTTTGTCGAGGGGCTCGGGTCAGCTCGGTCAACCTTAAAAATGGAACACGTTGATCCAGGCCGTCTGGCTCGCGGCCGGCCTCCTGGTGGCGTCGCCGCTCCTGTACCTGTTCGTGTTCAAGGCGATTCCAGCCCTGCTGAACGGGCTTGGTCTCGGTGCGTTCCTGCTGCTGC
>CAYSOD010000866.1:0-1586 GCA_964432385.1 uncultured Rubrivivax sp. | reverse complement strand
CCAGATTGAAGTGGCGGCGATGAAGAAGATGCGCAAGGCCTTGGAAGAGGCCCGCGGCTAAGCAGCCCTCAACCGCCGGTTGGGTATTCAAACCCCGTGCTGGCAAGCCCCACCAGGTTGATGAGGGTGACGTTGGTATCGCTGACAGCCAGATTGGCCAACAGCGTGCCCTGAGCCTGCGTATTCAATGTGTTGACCGCAGCGGCCAGTTCAGCAGCAGTGGGCTCTTTGCCTGAGGTTTGCCGCAACAGGTGTCGGGCAATGTCTTGCGCGCTGTCGGTCGGGGTGAGCACGCCGCCCCAGATCGGCAGGCGCATGACGGCCCCAGCCAGCTGCTGCAGGGTAAAGCCCTGATCCATGAAGCCAATCACCTGCCCCATCAGGGCCTGCTTGGACAACATGGCGTCACGGCCAATCACCGCCCCAATGAGCAACAGCGCCTGACCGGCGGCATCTGCCTTGCCCAAGTCGAAGGCGATGGCGGCGTCGTCAAAGCGAATGCGCTCAATGTTGCGCATCTCGACCGAACCGCCGGACCCATCCGCTGCAACGGCGAAGCGGGTTCCAGCCCAGGGCGTGTCCACCGCCCATGCACCGCGCTTGCCCTTGAGCACGGCGGCGTCCAGGCCTGCGAGGCCATCGATGATGTCATTGCCGCCGGTGCTCACCAGAACATTGGCCAGATCGTTTCCGATCAGCAGGTCATCGCCTCGAGAGCCCATCGCGTTTTCGATCTCGGTGCCGACACCCAAGCTCACGTTGTCACGCCAGGGCATACCGTCAGAGCCTGCGCCAATCGAACTGGACTTGCCGGCACGCAGGTCAATGGAAACCGGAACCGTTGACCCGGAAGCATCCAGCCAATCGGAGCCGCCATCGTCCACGATGGCCAACACCCCGTTGGAGTCCATGATCTGGGCCATGGTGTAGCGATCATCACCGGCCGCCGACATCCGCTTGCCGTACAGGTAGCGCAAAGCCGAGATGTCGAACCCACCAAACCAAGAAGGCCACGCAGCCGTGACCAAGGCGTCAGGCTGCTGGATCATGATGGTATTGGCCAGTGACCACAACTGGGGCAACAAGACCGTGGCACCCGAAGTGTCGGTTTGGTCCAGAGGGTGCTGCAGGCCCAAGGCATGGCCGATCTCGTGCAACAGCACGAAGTAGCCCTCCTGACCGGGCTTGAGCAGGGTGGCCGTCTCCACGTCCAGCCACACATCGCCAGCCTTGGGATCGTTGCGGAAGAAGTCGGGCAGAAAGGAGTAGCCCCTCGTGTCGCTTTGCTGGTTGATGCCAAAGCGCATTTGCGCCTGAGCGCCCGAGGACTCAACAAACGTGATGCCGATCTGCGAGGCCAGCTTCGACAGGATGGAGCGCACCACCTGCTGCTGCTCGGCGCTGAAAGCGGCAAAGCCCGTTCCACCCTCGGCGCCCGAGCTGGGCCGCTCGGTGAGAAAGGAATAGGTGACGGTTTGCGTGGTACCGGGCGTGGCGGTTTGCCACCCTGCGGCCCCTCTCAGCAGAATCTGTTGACCGGCCTCGGAGTAGGAGACACGGCTGTCCAGGTCGATCAAATAGCTTCG
>CAYSOD010000865.1:0-1587 GCA_964432385.1 uncultured Rubrivivax sp. | reverse complement strand
ACCAACGTGGCGCGGCCCCACAGCATCTCCAGCACCAGCAGCACGAAGCCGAAGATGGCGAGTTGCCCGGTGCGCGTGTCCCAGGCCAGCAGGCTGTCGCCGAAGTCGGGCTTCTGGCCAGCCTCCAGGCGCTGGCTCACGCGGTACAGGCCCAGGCAGAGGAAGGGCCCCATCAGCAGAAAGCCGGCCGACAGCGCCAGCGTGTAGGCCGGCGCGTGCTCGTACACCTTGAGCAGGGCCCAGCCCATGACCATGAAGACCGCGCCGTAGAACAGCCCGATGACTGGCGCACGGATGAAGTCGCGCCAGCCCAACGCCAGCCACCGAAGGGGGTCGCCGAATCGCAGTGGGTTCAGCGTGATGTTGAAGGCGGAGTCGCGGCCCGGCGTGTCAGCTGGGGTGGTGGAGGGGGCCTCGGGGGTGGGCTGGTTGGGCGTCTGAAGTGACATGGGCGGCAAGTCGGCGGTTCGAACGTGCCTCCAGATTCAGCATCGCGCTGCCGCCGCTTGCAATCGGGCGTGGCCCGAGGATGGTGACCTTTGTGCGCCAGACATTGAGCAGGGTCAAGGATGGAGGCCTCACGGCGACCCAAGTGCAGCGCCGCTCGCACCGCGGCCAGCCTTGGAGAACCCTGCCCGGGTTCAGATGATGTTGCGCTCGCGCAGCGGCTGGCCCTGCGCCACCCGCGCGGGGCTGAGAGGTGCCAGGTCTGGGGCGTCGCAGTTGGCGCCCGCAATGCGGGCTGCCAGCGCGCAACCCACGGCGGGTGCCTGCTGCATGCCGTGGCCCGAGAAGCCGCAGGCTGTGAAGGCATTGCGCCAGCCCGGCAGGGGCCCTGCCAGGCCGTTGTGGTCGAAGCCGTTCATCTCGTAGTAGCCCGCCCAGGCGGAGCGCACGCGCAAGGCTTCAAAGCCCGGCACGCGATGGGCCAGCGCTGGCCAGATCACCTCGTCAAACAGCGCGTGGTCCACCTGGTCCAGCGGCGGCTCGTCAGGGTCACCCGGCCCGCCGTCTTCCACCGGGCGGGGTGGCGCGCCGGCGATGAAGCCCCGGCCCTCGGGGCGGAACCACACGCCCGAGGGGTCGATGACCAGCGGACACGCCGCCAGCGGGGCGGCGGGCGAGTCCAGCACGAAGACGTCACGCTTCTTGGCCGAGACAGGCAGGTCGACGCCCAACTGTGCGGCCAGTGGTGCGGTCCAGGCTCCCGCAGCCAGCACCACGGCACCACCTGCGAAGCGCTGCCCGTCACGTGTGACGACGGCCTGCACGCCGCAACTGTCGCGTGATCCCTGACCAGCCCGAACCTCGAGATCTCTGTCGGTCTCAAATGCCACGGCTTCTGCCGCCACGAAGCGCGCACCGCAGGCGATGGCCTTGCGCCGGAACGCCTGGTGCAAGGCCGGACCGTCGAACCAGCCTTCGCCGCGCAGACCCAGCGAGCCGGCGACCAGGCCTTCGACGTTCAGCCACGGGAAGCGCTGGCCCAGCTCAGGCACCGAAAGCAACGCCACCTCGGCCCCCGCCGCGCGCTGCACCACATGGTTGTCGGCCAGCACCTCGGCGCCGCCCTCGGTGGCCAGGTAA
>CAYSOD010000864.1:0-1588 GCA_964432385.1 uncultured Rubrivivax sp. | reverse complement strand
GACTCGACCATGCGGATGATGCGGGCCAGCGTCGTCTCCGCGCCGATGGCCGTGGTGCGCACCGTCAGCGCGCCTTCGGCGTTGATGGCGCCGCCGGTCACCTGGTCGCCGATGCCCTTGGCCACCGGCAGGCTCTCGCCGGTGATGAGCGATTCGTCGACGTGGCTGCGGCCTTCGACGATCTCGCCATCGACGGCGACACGGTCACCCGGGCGGACGATGACGAGCTCGCCCAGGCGCACCTGATCCACCGGCACGTCCACCTCGACGCCGTCGCGACGCACGCGGGCCGTGGTGGGCCGCAGCGCGTTGAGCGCGCGGATGGCCTCCACTGTCTGCCGCTTCGCACGCTGCTCGAGCCACTTGCCCAGCAGCACCAGCGTGATGATGGCGGCCGAGGCCTCGAAGTACAGGTGCGTCATGCCATGCCCGGCATGCTCCAAGAGCAAGTACAGCGACAGGCCGTAGGCCGCCGAGGTGCCCAAAGCCACCAGCAGATCCATGTTGCCGGTTCTGGCGAGCAGGGCTTTCCAGCCCGCACGGTAGAAGCGCGCGCCGAGCCAGAACTGCACCGGCGTCGCCAACGCCAGCTGCAGCCAGCCGTTCAGCATCCAGTCGATGCCGAACAGCGCCAGCACCATCGGCAGCACCAGCGGCAGCGTCAGCGCAGCGCTCGCCGCCACCGGCCGCCAGGCGGGCAGGCGTGGTGCCGGCTGCGGCTTCGTGTCTTGGAGGTCCTTCGCGGTGTAGCCCGCTCTCTCAACGGCAGCCTTCAACGCGGCCACGGGCACCGTCGACAGTGCCTGGATGCTCGCCTTCTCGGTCGCCAGATTCACCGCGGCGCTCAAGACCCCGGGCACCTTCAGCAGTGCCTTCTCGACGCGGGCCACACACGAGGCGCAGGTCATGCCTTCGACCTGCAGCGTGGTGTCGGTGGTCGCCACGTCGTAGCCGGCCTTGCGCACGGCGGCGGTCAGCGTGTTTGCGCCCACAGCGGCATCGGTCTGTACCGACGCCTCCTCGGTCGCCAGGTTGACGCTGGCGCTGCGGACGCCGGGTGTCGCGGCCAGTGCCTTCTCGACGCGCAGGACGCAGGAGGCACAGATCATGCCAGTGATCTGGAGCTTGGTCTCGGGGAGCGCGGCGGTGTTCATGAGGTCGAGGGCAGACGGCTTTGGTGGTGCCACATCTTCAAGGTTCCAACGCTGGCAAGGTCAAACCTTGCCGGCGATTCTGCCTACGCGCTTCGTGGATTCCGCGCTGGAGGGCTTGACCTTCCAACAGTGACAGAGTCCAAAGTCCAGCCATCGACCACCCACAGGAGCCAAGCACCATGATCGCCTTCGAAGTCAAGGACATGACCTGCGGCCACTGCGCCCGCACCATCACCCAGGCGCTGACCGCCACCGACAAGGACGCCAGGGTCCACATTGATCTGCCCACGCGCCGCGTGCAGGTGGAGCCGGCTGCTGCGGACGCCGAGGCACTGACCCGAGCGATCCAGGCCGCCGGCTACACACCGGTGCCCGTCGCTGCCGCTTGAGCCGCATCAAGCCGGCGCCGTGCACCGAGGCAGATGCTCAACCCT
>CAYSOD010000863.1:0-1589 GCA_964432385.1 uncultured Rubrivivax sp. | reverse complement strand
GAAGGCCCTGAAGGTGGAGCTTCCTCATCCCGATGATCCGCGTCTCTACGGGGCGATGGCGGTGGTGCCCTTCCCGGGAGAGGCAAAACCTGGGGTTGCTCCTTCTCTGAACGCGAAACTCTTCGCGGACCATCGGATCGAGGTCCCCTTCACCAGCTACGACCATCGCCTCTGGCTGAGGATCTCCGGACAGCGCTACAACCGTCCGGAGCAGTACGAACGTCTCGCCGAGGTCCTCGCGGCGGGTTGGCGGGGATGACCGCCGAGGAACTGCGGCAGCGGCTATCGGGGGTGAAGCAACCGCTCACTCCCAAGCCCTCCCACCTCTCGCCGGGGCCGATACCCCTTCTGGTTTTCGGGGCAGTCACCCTGTATTTTTGGGGTAATCAACTCTTTCTTCCCCTGCGTCTCTTGGTGGTGACCTTTCACGAACTGGGCCATGCCCTCACGGCCCTGCTCACCGGAGGGGAGGTGCAGAGCATCCGGGTGAATTCCAACGAAGGAGGGCTCACTCAGACTGTAGGAGGCTGGCAATTCCTGATCCTCAACGGCGGCTATCTGGGCTCCCTCTGCTTTGGCCTGCTGATTCTGGCGTTGCTGCTGTTTGGCGGCAATCAGTTTTTCAAGCCCAAGATTGAATGGGTGGTCTTTTTCGATACCTCCCTGAATGGCCTGAATGTGGGCGCGCCGGTCAAGGTTCCCGCGGGGAAGGCGGCGCGCAGCACGGCGATGGCGTCCAGCCCCTCGGCCAGTTGGCCCTCCACGTTCGAGACGATGTGCATGACGTGGGAGTAGCGCTCCACGGCCATGTTCTCCGTCACCTTCACCGTGCCGGTGCGCGCCACGCGGCCCACGTCATTGCGGCCCAGGTCCACGAGCATCACGTGCTCGGCACGCTCTTTCGGGTCGGCCAGCAGGTCCTGCTCCAGGGCCAGGTCTTCCTCGCGGGTGGCGCCGCGCGGGCGCGTGCCGGCAATGGGCCGCAGCGTCACCGTGCCGCTTTCCAGGCGCACCAGGATCTCCGGGCTGGCGCCCACCACGTGAAAGCCGCCCAGGTCGAAATAGAACATGTAGGGCGAGGGATTGAGCGCCCGCAGCGACCGGTACAGCGACAAGGGCGAGGCCGCGTAGGGATGGGACAACCGCTGCGACAGCACCACCTGCATGATGTCGCCGTCGAAGATGTAACGCTTGGCCTTCTCCACCGCTTCGAGGAAGGCGTCCTCGGCGAACTCCGACTGGGCCCGGGCGGGGGCGACCGGCGTTTCCTCGGGCACGCTCACCGGCTGGCGCAGGGCGGCGTGCAGAACCTCGAGCTGGGCACGGCCGCGCTCATAGGCGTCAGGCTCCCGCGGATCCGCATACACCACCAGATAGAGCTTGCCCGACAAGTTGTCCACAACGGCCAGCCGGTCGGAGAGCATGAGCAGGATGTCGGGCGTGCCCAGCGGGTCCGGCTTATGGGTCTGGGCGAGCCGCTTCTCGATGTAGCGCACGGTGTCGTAGGCGAAGTAGCCCACCAGCCCGCCCGCGAAGCGCGGCAGTCCGGGAAGCTGGACGGCGCGCAGGCGGCTCTGGTGGCCTCGCAC
>CAYSOD010000862.1:0-1589 GCA_964432385.1 uncultured Rubrivivax sp. | reverse complement strand
AGTCGATGGTGACACGGTCGGTCTCCGCAGCGCCCTCAGCCGCGGGTCTTTGTGCGAAGGTCCGGCGCTGCTTGCGCAGGATTTCGATGGTGCGGTCCACGGCAGCATCGGTCACCTCGGTGGAGATCCGCTCCACTTCGACGCCGGCCAGATCGGAGATGCGCACCTCCGGGTACACCTCGAAAGTCGCATCGAAGGCAAGATGACCTTCGGGAGCCTCATCGCGCTGCGCAATCCGAGGCGTACCCGCCACGCGGAGTTGGGCCTCGGAGGCCGCATCCGAAAAGGCCTTGCCCACGCGATCATTGACCACCTCGTACTGGACGGAATAGCCGTAGCGCTGAGCGACCACCGACATGGGAACCTTGCCGGGGCGAAATCCGTCGGCCTTGACCGTGCGGGACAGACGCTTCAGACGAGCGTCCACTTCCTTGCCGATGTCGTCAGCCGCCAGGGTCAAGGTGATACGACGTTCGAGTTTCTCGAGGGTTTCGACAGTGACGGTCATGGAGGGCTCTGTTCTGTTGAAGAGGTAGGGGAGGTGGTGCGCGGGGTCGGACTCGAACCGACACGGGGTCGCCCCCGTCAGGACCTAAACCTGGTGCGTCTACCAATTTCGCCACCCGCGCAAATTCGGTGGTCACGACACCCGCCCGGGCCGATGTCGTTCGGAGCATGGCAAACCGGGGATTTTAGCCTGTCAGCCCATGGGCACGAGGGCATGCGGTCGGATCCCGAAGGCGCGGCGTCAGGGGCCCGCCTGAGGCGGTGGCCACGGCGGCGGCGACAATCCGCAGGGTGTCGGTCGAGCATTACGAGAATTTCCCCGTCGCTTCCTGGCTGTGCCCGCCGGCCATCCGGCAGGCCGTCATCGCGATCTATCACTTCGCCAGGACGGCCGATGACATTGCCGATGAGGGCACAGCGCCCACCGCACAGCGCGTGGCCGACCTGCAGACCTACCGAGCGTTGCTGCTGCAGACCCTGCAAGGCCGCCAGCCCCTGGACGGCGGGCCTTGGGCCCAGGTCTTCGACCAGCTGAACCAGGCACACCAGCAGCACACCCTGCCGGCGCAGCCGTTGCTGGACCTGCTGGAGGCCTTCGAACAGGACGTGGGCAACCCCATCTATGCCAATCGGGCGGAATTGCTCGACTACTGTCGCCGCTCGGCCAACCCCATCGGCCGACTTCTGCTGCATCTGCAGGGCTTGACGGACCCTCACCTGCTGGCGCTGTCCGACAAGATCTGCACCGCGCTGCAGTTGATCAATTTTTGGCAGGACCTCAGTGTGGACCTGCCCCGAGGGCGCTGTTACATCCCGAAGGCTGACGCCGACGCACACGGCCTGCTGTGGCCACCTAGCACGCAGTGGGAAGACCTGCACTCACGAGCTTTGGTGAAGGACTTGTGTGCCTGGACCCGCGACACCATGCAAGCTGGCGCCGATCTGCCGCTCAGGGTGGGAGGTCGCATGGGGCTGGAGTTGCGTCTGGTGGTTCAGGGAGGCTTGCGGGTTCTGGAGAAAATCGAACACATGAACCACCAGACCTTCAGGCAGCGGCCGGTGCTCACCGCAGGAGATGCCCC
>CAYSOD010000861.1:0-1590 GCA_964432385.1 uncultured Rubrivivax sp. | reverse complement strand
GCAGGTTCTGCGTCGGGTGGCGCAGCGGCCACCGCGGCAGTGGGTGAACGCAATGACCTGGTGCTGGCCGCGGCGGCCGTGGCGGGCGTCACACGTGCCGTCACCATCGGCGGCGCGCAGGCCGTGGCGGCGCTGGCGTACGGGACGGCCACCATCCCGCGCGTGGACAAGATCACCGGCCCGGGCAACGCCTATGTGGCCAGCGCCAAGCGCCGCGTCTTTGGCCAGGTGGGCATCGACATGATTGCGGGCCCGAGCGAGATCCTGGTGCTGGCCGACGGCAGCACGCCGCCCGACTGGGTGGCGATGGACCTCTTCAGCCAGGCCGAGCATGACGAGCTGGCACAAAGCATCCTGCTGTGCCCCGACGCCGCCTATATCGACGCCGTGGCCCAGGCCATCGAGCGGCTGTTGCCCGGCATGCCGCGACGCGAGGTGATCCGCGCCTCGCTGGAAGGCCGGGGTGCCTTGATCCACACCCGCTCCATGGAAGAGGCGTGCGCCCTCAGCAACCGCATCGCGCCGGAGCATCTGGAGGTCAGCTCGGCCGACCCTCACCGCTGGGAACCGCTACTGAAGCACGCCGGCGCCATCTTCCTGGGCGCCTACACCAGCGAGAGCCTGGGCGACTACTGCGCTGGCCCCAACCATGTACTGCCCACTTCGGGCACCGCACGTTTCTCCTCCCCGTTGGGGGTCTACGACTTTCAGAAGCGCAGCAGCCTGATCGAGGTCAGCGAAGCGGGCGCCCAGAAACTGGGCCCGATCGCCGCGGAGCTGGCCTACGGCGAAGGCCTGCAGGCCCATGCGCAGGCCGCCGAAATGCGCCTCGCCAAGCCAAGCCTTGATACACTGACTTCGTGTTGCACGAAATTCTTGTAATGTGATCATGAAAAACGTCACCGTCACCATGGAAGAGAGCGTCGCGGACTGGGCCCGGATGGAGGCTGCCCGCCGCAACACCAGCGTGTCTCGCCTGATTGGCGAGATGCTGGCCGAGAAGATGCGGCACGACGATGCCTACGAGCGGGCGATGAGGGACTGGCTTGAGCGCGACCTCAGTTTCACCTCGGATGGGTCTGCGTACCCCAAGCGTGACGAGATTTATGCCGAGCGCCTTGACCGTTTTCGTTGATACCAATGTCCTGCTGTACGCAGAAGATCAGGCCGATCCGGAGAAGCACGCCGTTGCGAGAAGGTGGTTGCGACAACTTTGGATCCGGCGCTCTGGCAGGCTCAGCACGCAGGTTCTCAACGAGTTCTATGTCAATGCCACCCGCAAGCTTCGCCCGCGAATGCCAGCGGGTGATGCGCGTGCCGAGGTACGTCGCTTCCAGCAGTGGCAGCCCTGGGCACCCGACCATGCGACGGTGGAGGCTGCATGGGCTGTCGAGACAAGGTACCTGATTCATTACTGGGATGCCTTGATGATCGCATCAGCACAGCAGCAAGGCTGTGCCTTCATGTTGAGCGAAGACCTGCAGCACCTGCAACGCTTTGACAGTGTCCAGGTGTTGAATCCTTTCCTGGTCGGTCCAGAGATTCTGGACGGCGCAGCATGACCACAATTCCTTTGCCAGACCGCATCCG
>CAYSOD010000860.1:0-1594 GCA_964432385.1 uncultured Rubrivivax sp. | reverse complement strand
CATAGGCGTGTTCGAGCGTGAAGGCCTTGGCGAACACGCCCGAGCCCATCATCACCGGCACGAAGCGCGAGCCCTCCTCGTTGGTCCACACGCACACCTCCAGCGGCGCGCGGGTGCGCACGGCGCGGTCGTTGAGCGTGTGCAGCACTTCCAGCCCGGCCAGCACGCCGTAGTTGCCGTCGAACTTGCCGCCCGTGGGCTGGGTGTCGATGTGGCTGCCGGTGGCCACGGCGGGCAGTTGATCGTCCGTGCCCGCGCGGCGCGCGAAGAGGTTGCCGATGGCGTCACGCCGCAGCGTGCAGCCGAGCTCCGCCGCCCAGGTGGCAAACAACTCGCGGCCCTGGCGGTCGAGGTCGGTCAGCGCGATGCGGCACACCCCGCCGCGCGGCGTGGCGCCGATGGCGGCCAGCGTCATCAGGCGCTCCCACAGGCGGGCGCCGTCCACGCGCAGGGTCTGCATTTCAGGGGCGGCGTCAACAGAAGATGGGTTCATCGCTCAGTCCTTGGAGGAACCGCGCCATTGTGGGGCCCGGCCTTCGCAGCCAGGCCGTGTAAGCCCTCCTCCGCCCCCCCAGTGGCCCACACACTCCCCAGGCGGCAGCTGCCCGGCCCGGGAGGGCGCACTCCGCGAACCCGGCCGCCATGCGCTGCCTGACCGCGGCACACTGCGGTGCTGCACCATGACCACCCGCACCACTTCCGCCGCCTTTCGGCCGCCAAAGGCCACCACCGCCACCGACCGCGTCTACGACGGCATCTACCGCGCCATCGTGGAGCACCGCCTGGCCCCAGGGGCCCGGCTGCGCGAAGAGGAACTGGCCGAGTCCTTTGCCGTGTCGCGCACCGTGGTGCGCCAGGCGCTGCAACGTCTGGCGCAGGACCAGATCATCGAACTGCGTCACAACCGCGGCGCGCAGGTGCCGCAACCTGGCCTGGAGGACGCGGCACCGGTGTTTGACGCCCGGCGCGTGGTGGAGTGCGAGATCGCCCGGCGTCTGGGCGGACGACTGACACCCGCCCAGCTGGCGGAGCTGCGCGCACTGGTGGACGCTGAAAGTCAGGCCGAAGCGCGCGGCGACAGCGCGGCGGCCATCGGCCTGTCCGGCGAGTTCCACCGCTCGCTCGCCCGGCTGGCCGGCAACCCCGTGTTCGTGCGCATGCTGGACGAACTGCTGCCCAGCACCTCGCTGCTCATGGCGCTGTACAAACCTCCGGGCCGGCCGGCCTGCTTGGCGCACCGTCACCAAGAGATGTTGGCAGCCCTGGCGCAGGCCGGTGCCGCCGGCAGCGCCGCCGAAATGCGCCGCCACCTGGACGAGCTTGAGCGCTCGCTCACGCCGCAGCCTGCCTCCACCGCGCCGCTGCGCGATGTGTTTGCGCCGTATCGAGAAGGCGCCAAGAAGCCTGCGCGCCGACCCCCGCGGGCTTAGGACTCGCAGCCGAGATGCTTTGGTTCAGAAAATATCAATCAAACAACGCTTGATGCTGATTTCATGAATTCATAGACTCCGGTTCTGGAGGGGGCAGCCTCTTGCTCCGGACAAGAAGCCACATGAGTTCAGAACCCACGGCAGCGGCCAGCAGCAGCGTCGAG
>CAYSOD010000859.1:0-1599 GCA_964432385.1 uncultured Rubrivivax sp. | reverse complement strand
CCGAGCGCACCTACCGTGAAGAATTGCTGCCCGCCAAGCTGCGCGAGGCCGTGGCTTACGCCGAGCAGGCCAGCCTGTGGAGCGACCTGCGCATCATCGCGGCCACCATGCACGCGTTGTGGTTCAAGGGGTCTGCAGACGAGGCGCGGCACACCAGGTGATGCAGCACTGCGCGGGCTGGCGGGTCTGAATGCCAGGTCTGCAGCGGTTGCAGTCACTCGTCGGCCGATGTCGAACGGCAGAGATCGGCCAGGAGCAGCCCTTGGTGAAGGACGGGGTTGCGACTGCCTGTTATGCCCGTCGCAGTCCGCATCATGGCCGAGCAAATGGCTAAAATGGCCATTGCTTTGAAGGAGCGTCATGCGAGTCAGTGCCACCGAAGCCAAGAACCGATTTGGCAGCCTTTGCGCTCAAGCCAAGCGCGCACCGGTATTCGTGGAGAAGGCGGGTCAACTGGACACCGTGATTCTCTCGGCGGAGCAATACGAAGCCCTACGGGCGGCGCACGATACGGCGGACCGCGCCACGCGCAAGAAAGCGTTCGAAGCCGAATTTAGTGACTGGATTGCCGCGCAGAACGCCCGCTTCGAGGCGCACGGCATTCCTGGCGGTGACCTGCGGCCGTGGTGAACGGTTGATGGCCCAGTACGACGTCTTTCCCAATCCGAGCAGCAGCGCGGCAGACGGCATCCCCTACGTGGTCGTCATCCAAAGCGACCTGCTGGATGTCTTAGCCACGCGACTGACCATGCCCCTGGCTGAGCTTGACATGGCGGTTAAGGTGCCCACTGCGTTGTGCCCGGTCATCGTGGTCAATGGGAAGCGTCTGCATGCACTGGCGCACTACGCGGCGCCTTTGCCCGCCAGACTGTTGAAGCGCCCAGTCGCGAACGTGGCCGCGCAGGCCGGTGCGCTGGTGTCAGCCATGGACGCTGTCTTGTCGGGTCTGTAGCTCCATTCGGATTTGGAGAGCAGGTTCAAGGCCGATAGGATAGAACAGGACTCTCGGCGTCTCCTCTGGGTTGGTCCCCGCCAGCCGCCACAAGAGTGTGGACGGCTGCACCTAGCATTGAATGGCCACCGCATTCCGCAGACATCACTTTGATGCCGCTCCAACAGAGGAACTCGACCGGCAAAGCGCTTTCGCTGCATGACGCTGAGCGGCGCCCGCGTCGCCGCAGTTGCGCGGTTTCATCGTAAAGGCCGTAGCGCCCGTCCGACATCTACGGGCGCGTGCCTCAAGCCCCCCGCTTCGGTGGCGGCAGCCGGTAGCTCGCCGGCGTGCGGCCGAGCTTGATGGGGGAGGCCACGCCGCGGTAGCCGTCGAGTTCCACCACCATGCCGCGGTGCTGGGTGTGCGGGTCGGCCAGGGCGGCGGCCACGTCCTGGATGGGGGCGCAGGGCACGCCGTCTCGCACCAAGCGGTCGGCCAGCGGTTTGCACTCGAAGCGCGCGAGCGCGGCCTCCAGTCGTTCCTTCAGGGCCACGCGGTTGCGTGATCGCTGGGCGTTGCTCACAAAGCGCTCATCGCCTGGGAGATCGTCTGCGCCGATGAGGCGGCACAGCGTGGCGAACTGCTTGTCGTTGCCCACGGCCAGG
>CAYSOD010000858.1:0-1602 GCA_964432385.1 uncultured Rubrivivax sp. | reverse complement strand
CTGCTGCGAGACCACACCCTCGACGAGGCGGAACTGCAGCGCGCCATTGAAGCGACCTTCACCCGCCGACAGACGGCCATGCCCAGCAGCCTACCCATCGGCCTGAGCGATGCCTTTGCCGACGACACAACCAAGCAGACGCAATGGCGGGCGTTCCTGAACAAGAACAAGCTGGAGCCGATGGAACTTCGCGATGTGATCGGGGCCATCCGAGCGCGTGCGACGCAGTTCGGATTTCCCAGCCGGTAGGGCTCCCACGGCGTCGTCATGCTCGCATTGCTGTTCGACTTCACCGATCCCAGTGCGGCTAACGCGTGGCACGCCATCGACGACCGCGTGATGGGCGGCATCTCTCGCAGCACACTGCGCCACGATCCTGCAGGTCACGCCGTGTTCGAGGGAACCGTCTCGCTGGAGCGCAACGGCGGCTTCGCCTCGGTGCGGTCCAGCTCTGGCGAACGGGGCCTGCCTGGCGCCGGGGCCTGCCTGATCGAACTGCGCGGTGACCAAAAGCAGTTCAAGCTCAACCTGCTGACCGACGACGGCTTAGACAGCCTGAACTACCAGGTCAACTTCACCCCCAAGGGCTCGGACTGGCAGACCTTGCACCTGCCGCTGTCCGACTTCCGAGCCAGCTTCCGCGGACGCGAGGTCTCCGTCGCACCACCGCTGGCCCCCGAACGAATCCGCCAGGTCGGCCTGATGATCGCGGGACGCCAGGCCGGCAGCTTCGAGCTCCACGTCCGGCGGATCTGCCTCACCTGACTCGGCCGGCGAACAGCAAAAGAACAAGGGGCACGTCCGGTGCCCCCGCAGTCCCCTCAAAGCAGGCCGCGCTCTGCAAAGCTGCAGACCTCGGCGCGTGCCACCACCAGGTGACCGAGCACCCGCACGTCCACGAGCGCCAGCGCCGTCTTCAGCGTCTGAGTCAGGAACTCATCGGCCCGGCTCGGCTCCACTGAAACTGTTGCCGCCCGAGGCCGCCAGGGTGTGGCTGCTGGCCGAGGTTGACCTGAGCCAGATCGACACCACGCCGGTACGGCTGAACATCAGCCTGCCAGCTAACCTGGTGGAGCAGATTGACGCTTATGCGCGCAGCCACGGCGCAACCCGCAGCGGGTTGCTAGCGCGAGCAGCACGGCAGGCCATGGCGCAGAGGTAGCCAGGGTCTTAAGGGCTTAGCTGCGCACGCCCTGCCTCGAGTCGGCCAGCATCGGCAAGCCCTGCCCTGGCGCCACGCTGCTTGCACAGTCGCGGCAGCAACGCCAACTGCACTCGATCGGCGAACCAAGTCAGGGTGTCGCCCGAGTTGGTACGCACGCTCACCCTGAATGCGTTGTCCCTCACCCGCCGGCCCCTGACATCGGCCAACAATGATCTCAGGCCCGCGGTCAGTGCCACCGAAGTGAATTGATGTGCCCGAGGCCGAGAGCGCGAACGAGCTCCGCATAGCTCGCCGGGAATTGTGCAGAGAGTCCTAAATGGGTAGGGGCAAATAAGCTCTGATCAATGCGGCGCGAACTCGCCTGCAGCTCAATGAACCCGCCGTACCTCAAACTGCTGTCGGATTGGAGCGCCCTGTATCGACACCTCGTCACCCTC
>CAYSOD010000857.1:0-1603 GCA_964432385.1 uncultured Rubrivivax sp. | reverse complement strand
GTATCTGGAAGCAGCGCACGGTGGGCATTGGCGTGGTGCCGCCTGAGCGGGCTCTGAACCTGGGCTTCACGGGCGCGATGCTTCGCGGGTCGGGTATTGCCTGGGACCTGCGCAAGAAGCAACCTTATGACGTCTACGACCGGATGGACTTTGACATCCCTGTGGGCGTGAACGGCGACACCTACGACCGTTACCTGGTGCGCATCGAGGAGATGCGTCAGTCGAATCGCATCGTTCAGCAGTGCGTGCAGTGGCTCAGGAACAACCCCGGCCCGGTCATCACCAGCAACCACAAGGTGGCGCCGCCCTCCCGCGTCGAAATGAAGTCCAGCATGGAGGAGTTGATCCACCACTTCAAGCTGTTCACCGAAGGCTTCCATGTTCCCGAAGGTGAGGCCTACGCGGCGGTGGAGCACCCCAAGGGCGAGTTCGGCATCTACATCGTCAGCGATGGTGCGAACAAGCCCTACCGTCTGAAGATCAGGCCGCCGGGCTTCTCGCATCTGGCAGCGCTGGACGAAATGAGCCGGGGCCACATGATTGCCGATGCCGTGGCCGTCATCGGCACCATGGACATCGTGTTCGGCGAGATCGATCGATGACCGCGATGATGGAACTGTCCGACAGCACACGGGCCCGCTTCGACCGCGAGGTCGCCAAGTACCCCGCCGACCAGCGGCAATCGGCCGTGATGGCCTGCTTGTCCATCGTGCAGCAGGAGCAGGGCTGGGTCTCGCCCGACGCCGAGCAGGTGGTGGCCGACTACCTGGGCATGGCGCCGATTGCCGTGCACGAGGTCACCACCTTCTACAACATGTACAACCAGCAGCCCGTGGGCGCCTACAAGCTCAACGTCTGCACCAACCTGCCGTGCCAGCTGCGCGGCGGCGACAAGGCGCTGGATCATCTGTGCCACAAGCTGGGTGTCCAGCCCTATGGCACCACGGCCGACGGCACCTTCACGGTGCAGCCCAGCGAGTGTCTGGGCGCCTGCGCTGACGCGCCCGTGATGCTCGTCAACGACCGCAAGATGCTGAGTTTCATGAGCGATGAGCGGCTGGACGATCTGCTCGACACCTTGAGGGCCCAGTCATGAACGCTCGTGTTGCGCCAGACTTGTTGGACCGCCTTGCCCGCTTTGAGGCCAAGGGTCACGAGACCTGCTTTCATGGGCGTCACATCGGCCCACAGATCTATGCCGGGTTGGATGGCACCAACTGGCGTTTGCACGACTACGTGGCGCGGGGTGGCTACTCGGCTTTGAAGAAGATCCTCGGTGCCGATGGCGGCCCAGGCATGACACCCGAACAGGTGATCGCCGAAGTCAAAGCCTCGGCCCTGCGCGGCCGCGGCGGTGCGGGCTTTCCTACCGGGCTGAAGTGGAGCTTCATGCCGCGTCAGTTTCCAGGCGCCAAGTACCTGGTGTGCAACTCCGATGAGGGTGAGCCTGGCACCTGCAAGGACCGCGACATCCTGGCCTACAACCCCCACATCGTCATCGAAGGCATGACGATTGCGGCTTACGCCATGGGCATCGCCGTGGGCTACAACTACATCCACGGTGAAGTGTTCGAGGTCTACGAACGCTTCGAGCAGGCACTGG
>CAYSOD010000856.1:0-1603 GCA_964432385.1 uncultured Rubrivivax sp. | reverse complement strand
AGTTCGGGTGCAGCAGCAGGATGCGCATGGCGGGCCTTCCGGGGTGTCCGCGCCGGCACGCGCGAGGCCGCCGGGCCGCTGCACGCTAAGCCCGTCGGCGCGCCGGGACCTTGCGGATCGTCAACCTGGGTTGACACTGACGGGGTCGCTCGGGGCAGGTCCGCTCCGCGGCTGGCCCGCCCCTTGCTATAACGCGGCACCCGCACCACAACCCCGAGGAGCCCTCATGCGTTCGTCCCGCCGCCACGCCCTGACCCTTGCCGCCGCTGCGGCGCTCAGCGCGGGCCTCGCCGCCCCCGCCTTCGCGCAGGCCAAGCTGAAGGTGGCCGCCATCTACACCGTGCCGGTGGAGCAGCAGTGGGTCAGCCGCATCGACAAGGCCCTGAAGGCCGCCCAGGCGCGCGGCGAGATCGAGTACGTCTTCAGCGAGAAGGTGGCCAACGCCGACTACGAGCGTGTGATGCGTGAGTACGCCGAGAAGGGCAACACCCTGATCGTGGGCGAGAGCTTCGCCGTGGAGGCCGCCGCGCGCAAGGTGGCCAAGGACTACCCCAAGGTCAGCTTCCTGATGGGCTCGTCCGGCAAGCCGCAGGCGCCCAACTTCAGCGTCTTCGACAACTACATCCAGGAACCCGCCTACCTGACTGGCCTGATCGCTGGCGGCATGAGCAAGAGCAACAAGATCGGCATGGTCGGCGGCTTCCCCATCCCCGAGGTCAACCGCTTGATGAACGCCTTCATGGCCGGCGCCAAGGAGACCAACCCCAAGGTGGAGTTCATGGTCACCTTCATCAACAGCTGGTTCGACCCGCCCAAGGCCAAGGAAGCGGCCTTCGCGATGATCGACAAGGGCGCGGACGTGATGTACGCCGAGCGCTTTGGTGTCAGCGACGCGGCCAAGGAGCGCAAGGTGCTGGCCATCGGCAACGTGATCGACACCCAGAAGGACTACCCGGACACGGTGGTGGCCTCGGCCCTGTGGAACATGGAGCCCACCATCGACCGCGCGATCAAGGCCGTGAAGGAAGGCAAGTTCAAGGCCGAGGACTATGGCCAGTACTCGATGATGAAGTTCAAGGGCAGCGAGCTCTCGCCGCTGGGCACCTTTGACAGCAAGATCCCCAAGGCCATCAAGGACAAGGTGGCTGCTCGCCAGAAGGAGATCCTGGAGGGCAAGTTCACTGTGAAGGTGGACGATAACCAGCCCAAGCCCACCGCCAAGTGAGGTGGGCTCGAGGGTGACGGCAACTGAGGCCCAGGTGCAGGTCCGCGCCCTCGTCTTCGACGTCTTCGGCACCGTGGTCGACTGGCGGTCGTCCGTGGCCGCTGAGGTGCACTCGCTCGGTTGGTCGGTGGACCCGGTGGCCTTTGCCGATGCCTGGCGGGCTGGCTACGCGCCGGCCATGCAGGAAGTGCGCGAAGGCCGCCTGCCCTGGATGCACATTGACGCCCTGCACCGACGCATCCTGGATGCGCTGCTGGCCGAGCGGGGCTTGGCGCCGCCCGAGGCCGAGGTGGCCGAGCTCAACCGGGTATGGCACCGCCTGGCCCCCTTGTCGGACAGCGTGGCCGGGCTGCAGCGCCGCAAGGTGCGTTTTCCGGT
>CAYSOD010000855.1:0-1605 GCA_964432385.1 uncultured Rubrivivax sp. | reverse complement strand
GCCAGGTCCTCCCCCGCCAAGCGTCGGTTGTCACCGGGCCGCACCACACCCGGCTCCACCCGTGCCACGCCATTGACCACCGTGGCGAACTCCTGCGGGACCACCGTGTCCAGCCCCGCGGGCATGACCGCCCCCGTGGTAATGCGAACACATTCGCCCGGGGCCACCGTTCCTTCAAACTGCAGCCCGGCCAGGCCCTTGCCCGCGATCTTCAGCTCGGTGGGGCCGTCGCTGCGCAAATCTTGGCCGCGCAGTGCATAGCCGTCCATCGCCGAGTTGTCGTGCGAGGGCACGTCCAGCGGCGATAGGATGGGCTGTGCCAGTACGCGGCCCAAGGCGCTGCGCAGCGCCAGCTGCTCGACGCCCTGTACCGTGGGCACCAACGCGGCGATGAAGGCCTGGGCCTGAGCCACCGCAAGGGCGTTGGGGTCGTAACCAGCCAAGCGGTCGGCAATGTCCTGAAGGCGTTGGGGTTCGGTGCGTAACGGGTTCATGGTGTGGAGCTGCCAAGGGAGAGCCTCGCTGCACTGCCCATGAAGGCGTGCAGCAACAGACCGTGCAGGCCGATTAGGCCGTCAAGCGGTGCAACTCGTCCAGGGTGTTGGCGTTGCGAAATGCGGGAGCATCGTCGAAGGGGACCAGAACGGTGCGCCGGGTGGCGGTCCACTCGTCGATCTTTCGGCCCCCGCTCTGTAGGAAGGCCGCCAGGCTTTCGGACAGCTCCATGCGCAGCAGGCAGAACACCGGTTGTGCACGCGGGGGCTCACCGGGATGCTCTGGCGCGCTGACCATCGCAATCTCGGCGTCGTGCGCAAGGGCTGCGGCCGCCAGGCGCTGCACCATGTCCAAGGGGAACAGCGGGGCGTCGCAGGGTACGGTGGCCATCCAGGCGGTCTCGCAATGTTCCAAGCCTGTGAGCATGCCCGCCAGTGGCCCGGCAAAGTCGGGTGTGCTGTCCGGCCAGACCGGAACCTCCAGCGCCTCATAGGCGCTCAGGTTGCGGTTGGCGTTGATCATCAGATGTCCGACCTGGGCGCCCAGGCGCATCACGGCGTGCAAGGCCAGGGGCGAGCCCTGAAAGTTCTGCAGGCCTTTGTCGACGCCGCCCATGCGGCTGCCCCGACCGCCCGCCAGGATGAGCCCCGTGATGTCCTGCCGATCAATCCCCATGCTTCAGCCTCCGATGTAGTGCATCTCAACCTTGCGAGCGCCGGCAAGGGCTGGGGCGGCGTTCTGCCCCCGCAGCTCGGAGTAGCGGTCGGTGCGCTGAGACCAGATTCCGGCGATGGCCGCCGCCAACTGCTCGTCGCTGGCCTGCTCCTCGCGCAGCAATGGGCGCAGGTCGTAGCCCTGGTTGGCGAACAGGCACAGGTACAGGCGCCCCTCGGTAGACAGGCGTGCCCGGTTGCAGTCCCCACAAAAGGCTTGCGTGACGCTGGAGATGAAACCGAGCTCACCCCGGCCGTCTGCATACGCCCAGCGTTGCGCTGTCTCGCCCTCGGCGTTGGCTTCAAGGGCCACCAGGGGATGGTGCTCCTCAATTCGCCGACGCACCTCATGCGAGGGCACCACGTGATCCATGGCCCAGCCGTTGGTGTTGCCCAC
>CAYSOD010000854.1:0-1607 GCA_964432385.1 uncultured Rubrivivax sp. | reverse complement strand
TGGAGACGGCGCTCAAGCGAGTGCGCAACGCCCGACTGCTCCTGATTCCCGGCAGCGAGGCCACGGCCGGACACGGCACGACCGGCCAGGCCCGGTTCTGGAAAGCGGAATTTGCCCAGTGGCTCCAGGGCGTGCCGCGGGGCGCGCGCTGAGGCGGTTCCCCCGCAGTCGGCCTGGCTCAATCCGCCTTGATGTCGTTGTCCTTCACCACTTTGGCCCAGGTGTCGATCTGGGCGTCGATGAAGGCGCGGGCAGCTTCGGGGCTGTCGGTGCGGATGTCGATACCCTGACCCGCCAGCTTGGCGGCCACTTCTGGCGACTTCAGCACGGTGTTGATCGCCGCGTTCATCTGCCGCACCAACTCGGGCGGTGTCTTGGCCGGGGCCAGCACGGCCCACCAGGCCGGAGCATCAAAGCCGGCAAAGCCGCTCTCGGCCACGGTGGGCACGTCGGGCAGGTTGCCCGAGCGGCGGCTGGTGGTGACGGCCAGGGCGCGCAGGCGCTTGCTGTCCAGGTGCGGCTTGGTCAGGAACACCGAGCCGATGGACAGCGGCACATGGCCGGCCAGCGCGTCGTTCATCAAGGGGCCGCCACCCCGGTAGGGCACGTGCACCAGGTTGAGCTTGTTGCCGCGCGCCAGCAGCGCCACGGCCAAGTGGCCCAGGCTGCCGGAGCCGATGCTGCCGTAGCTCACGCCCTTGGCGGTGCGGCCCGCGGCCACCACGTCGGCAAAGGTCTTGTAAGGCGAATCAGCCTGCGTGGCCAGCACCATGGCGCCGGTGCCCACCAGCGCCACGGGCGCCAGGTCGCGCCGGGTGTCGAAGGGCATGGACGGGATCAGCGAGGGGTTGACGCCGTGGGTGTCGAAGACGACAGCGAACGTGTAGCCGTCGGGTTGTGCCGCGGCCACGGCCGCCGTGCCGATCGAGCCAGAAGCCCCGCCTTTGTTCTCCACCACCACGGTCTGGCCGAGCTGCTGCTGCAGCGGGCCTTGCAGGATGCGCGCAACCTGGTCCACCGAACCGCCGGGCGGGAACACCGCCACCAGCTTGATGGGCTGCGCTCTGGGCCAAGCCTGGGCGAGGGCGGAAGCGGTCCACCCCAGGGTCAGGGTGGCGGCCAAGGTGGCCGCAACGGCCAGGCGGCGTGTGAGGGTCTTGTGCAGCATGGTGCGAGGGCTCCGTGGTCGAAGAGAAGCACGGAGTGTGTCGCAGCCCGGAAGTCCCCGCGCTGCAGTGGACCGCTCAGGCTCTAGGCCTGGCGGGCCCTCGCTCCTGGCGGGCCAAGGCCAGCTGGGCGTCCAGTTCGGCCTCTGTGATGCGCTTGAGCACGCAGAAGTTGGCCTTGGTCAGTGAGCTGGCCTCGTAGGTGCGCAGCAGCAACGCGCGCTCGCGGCGGGCAGGGTCTTCGCGCAAGGCGGTGTGCTCTTGAGCTTCAGGTTGTGGCCTTGGGCGTACGGCGTCATGCCGCGCCTCAAAACGTGTGCCCTGACGGGTGTCCGGGCGGGCGTTCGGGTGCGGAGTCCGCCCATCGCGCCGCTGTATGCCTCCGGGGCCGGAGCCTTGACCGCCAGGCCTGTTGACGGTGGGGCCGTCGGGCCTGGGCGG
>CAYSOD010000853.1:0-1607 GCA_964432385.1 uncultured Rubrivivax sp. | reverse complement strand
CGACCTTGGCCAGACCTGGCTGGACCGCGCCTTCGTGGTCAACGACTGGTACGTTTCGGCCTATGAGCCGATCGAAGACGGGTCCGGTAGGCGCGTAGGCATGCTGTACGTGGGCTTCACCGAGGAGCCCTTTCGCTGGATCAAGGTCGCCATCCTCCTGGCCATTGGCGCCACCAGCTTCCTGGTAATGATCGGCGGTGCCTGGGTCAGCCTGAGCTGGGCCCGCCGCATCTTCGCGCCGCTGGAGGCCATGACCCGCACGATGCGCCGCGTGGAGGACGGCGACCTGCACGCCCGGGTCGGCGGTACGGGCCGGGGCGACGAGATCGGCCAGCTGGCCGGCCACCTCGACCACCTGCTGGACACGATTGATGACAAGACCCAGGCCTTGCAGCGCTGGAACGCCGAGCTGGACGCCAAGGTGGCCGAGCGCACCCGCGAACTCGAGGCTGCACAGGGCCAGCTGGTACGTTCCGAAAAACTGGCTACTGTGGGCCAGCTCACGGCCAGCATCGCGCACGAGATCAACAACCCCATCGCCGTGATCCAGGGCAACCTGGACCTGATGCGCGAGCTGCTGGGGCCCCACGCGCAGAAAGTACGCGCCGAGCTCAAGCTCGCGGACGAACAGATCGAGCGCATGCGCCTGATCGTCACGCAGCTGCTGCAGTACGCACGGCCCACCGAGTTTGCCGGCTACGTGGAGCCCCTGGACCCCAATCGCCTGATCGAGGACAGCCTGGTGCTGGCCTGGCACCAGCTCTCGCGCCATGGCATCGCCGTGCAACGGGACCTGCAGGCTTGCGGGCAACCCGCCGTCAACCGCGTCGAGATGCAGCAGGTCATCGTCAACCTGCTGGTCAACGCCATACAGGCCATGGCGCAGGGCGGGGAACTCACGCTGCGCACCCAGGACGTCACCGTAGGCTCCGGGCGGGCGGTTCAATGGCAGGTGGAAGATACCGGACCAGGGTTGAGTCCGGAACTGCTGGCCGAGCTGTTCAAGCCGTTTGTCAGCCGCCGCAAGGACGGCACCGGCCTGGGCCTGTGGATCAGCCGCAGCCTGGTGGAGCGCTACGGCGGCACGCTGGAGGCCGGACCGCGCACCGACGGCGTGAGTGGCGCGGTGTTCACCGTGCGGCTGCCAGCCTGACGCGAAGACCGGGCTCCCCTATCTCGGCCCAACGATGGCGAGACGGGTCTGGGGCAGATGGGCTTCAGGTGCCCTTGGACACCGTGATCGTCGGGAACTTGGCGCTGAAGTCCTTGGCCTTCTGGGCGATCTTCACCGCCACGGTGCGCGCCACGGTCTTGTAGAGGGCGGCGATCTCGCCATCGGGGTCGGCCACCACGGTGGGGCGGCCTTCGTCGGCCTGTTGGCGGATGGACAGGTTCAGCGGCAGCGAGCCCAGGTGGTCCACCTTGAACTGCTCGGCCATGCGCTTGCCGCCGTCAGCGCCAAAGATGTGCTCGGTGTGGCCGCAGTTCGGGCAGCAGTACACCGCCATGTTCTCCACGATGCCCAGGATGGGCACACCTACCTTCTCGAACATCGTAAGGCCCTTCTTCGCGTCGATGAGGGCGATGTCCTGCGGCGTGGTGACGAT
>CAYSOD010000852.1:0-1614 GCA_964432385.1 uncultured Rubrivivax sp. | reverse complement strand
GGAATCACTTCTTCAGCGCTGCGAGCTTGCGGTCGATCTCGGCGATCAGCTTGGCTTTTTCGTCGGCACTGAGCTTGGCATCTGCCTCGGCCCGGCTGCGGTCACGGAACAACTCCAGCTCGCGGATGGGGATCAGCTGGTCGTTGTTGGAGGGGCGAAAGCCGTCGTAGCTGTAGATGTTGTTCAGGATCTTCTTTTCCTGCGGGTCGGTCTTGGCGTAGTTCAGTACGAAGTTGCGCACCTTCTCCTTGACGGCGGGGTCCAGGTCCTTGCGCCAGACAAAGGGGTCGCTGGGGATGAGCGGGCTCTTCCAGATCACGCGCACCTGCTTGAAGAGGTCGGGCCTGGTCTTCTCCAACTTGTCCATTTCCTCGGTGTTGTTGGCTGCCACGTCCACCTGTTTGGCCAGCACCGCTTGCATGTTCACGCCGTGGCTGGCGCCGCGAATGGTCTTAAAGGCTGTACGGTGGTCCACCTTGTTCTGCGCGAACACATAGAAGCTGGGCACCAGGAAGCCCGAGGTGGAGTTGGGGTCGCCGATGCCGAAGTTGATGTTCTTGGCGTTCTTGAAGACGTCATCCAGCGTCCGGTAGGGTGAATCCACGTGGGTGATCAGCAGCGAGTGGTAGCCATAGCTGCCATCCATGAACCGAACCTGCGCAAAGATCTCGCCGTTGGCACGGTCCACCGCCTCCATGGCGGCCTTGTTGCCGTACCAGGCCACCTGCACCTTGTTGAAACGCATGGCCTCGATCACCCCGGCGTAGTCCGGTGCGTAGAAGGACTTGACCGTCAGGCCGGTCTTCTTCTCCATGTCACGGAAGAAGGGCTCCCAGCGCTCGCGCTGCACGTTCGCAGCGTCGGTGGCGATGATGCCGAAATTGATCTCCTGCGCCTGCACGGCCCAAGACGCCGCCCAGGTGGCAGCGCCCAGTGACAGGGCAGCAAGGGAACGGACAAGACGTGTCGTCACGGTGAAACTCCTCATGAGGGGTGAAAGCAATGAATCAAGCCGCGCGGGCTTCGGGGAAGAGGTCGGGCTGTGCAGCAGAAGACGCAGACATCATGAGCGCGGCCGGGGGCTGGACCCGCGGTTCATCGTCAATCAGCTCGTCGGCCGCGGTGCCGTACAGGTCGCGCAGGAAGCCCGGCGTCAGCGCCGACGTCGGCCCGTCGAACACCAGTTCGCCCTGCCTCAAGGCAATCACCCGCTCGCAATAGCGACGCGCCAGCGCCACGTGGTGCAGGCTGATGAGCAAGGTCATGCGCCGCGTCTGGTTCAAGTCCAGCAGCAAGTCCATGACGCGCCGCGTGGACTCCGGGTCCAGCGAGGCCACGGGCTCGTCGGCCAGCAGCAAACGCGCACCCTGCACCAGGCAACGCGCCACCGCGGCACGCTGCTGTTGCCCACCTGAGAGAGTGGACGATCGTTGGAAGGCCTGATCGGCCAGACCGATGGCCTGCAGCACATCCAGGGCCCGGGCTTGGTCTTCCAGCGTGTACCGGCCCGTCAACGAACGCCACAAAGGTGTCTGCGCCGCCACACCGGTCAAGACATTGGCAAGCAGGGTCAGACGGCCCGCGAGGTTGAACTGCTGAAAGATGATGCCGATG
>CAYSOD010000851.1:0-1615 GCA_964432385.1 uncultured Rubrivivax sp. | reverse complement strand
TGATGGTGGCGGGCTTCGACCGCTACTACCAGATCACCAAGTGCTTCCGCGACGAGGACCTGCGCGCCGACCGCCAGCCCGAGTTCACGCAGATCGATATCGAGACCTCGTTCCTCAAGGAAGAAGAGATCCGCGCCATCACCGAGGCCATGATCCGCCACGTCTTCCGTCGGGCCATGGGCGTGGAGCTGCCCGTCTACCCGGTGATGACCTATGCCGACGCGATGGCGAAGTACGGCTCTGACAAGCCGGACCTGCGCGTGAAGCTGGAGTTCACCGAGCTCACCTCCGTGATGAAGGACGTGGACTTCAAGGTCTTCTCCGGCCCGGCCAACAACCCGGGCGGTCGCGTGGTGGCGCTGCGCGTGCCGCAAGGTGGCGAGATGAGCCGTGGCGAGATCGACGCCTACACCGAGTTCGTCAAGATCTACGGCGCCAAGGGCCTGGCCTGGATCAAGGTGAACGACGCCGGCAAGGGCCGTGACGGCCTGCAAAGCCCGATCGTGAAGAACCTGCACGACAGCGCCATCGAGCAGATCATCGCCAAGACCGGTGCCTGCAATGGCGACCTGCTCTTCTTCGGTGCTGACAAGGCCAAGGTGGTGAACGACGCCATCGGCGCCTTGCGCGTGAAGGTGGGCCACAGCGACTTCGGCCGCGCCAAGGGCTTGTTCGAAGACCGTTGGGCGCCGCTGTGGGTGGTGGACTTCCCGATGTTCGAGCACGACGAGGAAGCCGGCCGCTGGACGGCCGTGCACCACCCGTTCACGGCGCCCAAGGACGGGCACGAGAACCTGATGGACACCGACCCCGGCGCCTGCATCGCCAAGGCCTACGACATGGTGCTCAACGGCTGGGAGATTGGCGGCGGTTCCGTGCGTATCCACCGCGCCGAGGTGCAGCGCAAGGTCTTCGATGCCTTGAAGATCACGCCCGAGGACGCCAAGGTCAAGTTCGGCTTCCTGCTGGATGCACTGCAGTACGGCGCCCCGCCGCACGGTGGCCTGGCCTTCGGCCTGGACCGCATTGCCACGCTGATGGCCGGAGCTGACTCCATCCGTGACGTGATCGCCTTCCCCAAGACGCAGCGTGCCCAGTGCCTGTTGACGGGCGCGCCCAGCCACGTGGACGAGGCTCAGCTGCGTGAACTGCACATCCGGCTGCGCAACCCGCAGCCGGCATGAGGTGGACAACGGGCGTGGCGTGAGGTATCCATGACCGCGCCCCGTCCTCCCAAGATCCCCGAGTCAGTGCTGGTGGTGATCCACACCGCCGAGCTCGACGTGCTGCTGATCGAGCGGGCCGACAAGCCTGGCTTCTGGCAGAGCGTCACCGGCTCGAAGGACCACCTGGACGAGCCGCCGGCCGAGACGGCGGTGCGTGAGGTGGCCGAGGAGACCGGCATCCTTGTGGGCAGCCCCGAGGTACCTCTGGCCCACCTGCGTGACTGGGGGTTGCGCAACGTCTACGAGATCTACCCGGTCTGGCGGCATCGTTACGCGCCTGGCGTCACGCACAACACCGAGCATGTGTTCGGCCTGCGGGTGCCTGCCGGCATCAACGTGACCCTGAACCCCCGCGAACACCTGCGCTTCGAGTGGCTGCCTTGGCAGGT
>CAYSOD010000850.1:0-1622 GCA_964432385.1 uncultured Rubrivivax sp. | reverse complement strand
AGCCGGGCCAGGTCCACGTCGGCGCCTTCCAGCACCACCTCCCGGCAGGGCGGGCGGCGCACCGTGCTGGGCTTCATGTCCCACACGGCCTTGGCCATGTGCAGCAACTTGCCGGCGTCCTTCAGGCCACGCACGGGCTCGGGCTCCTTCAGGGCCGCCAGCAGACTGCCCACGTCGCGCAGCTCGGCGGCAGACTCGGCCCCCATGCCGAGCGCCACGCGCCGCGTGGTGCCAAAGAGGTTGGCCAGGCACGGCATGGAACCGCCTTGCGGTTTCTCAAACAAGAGCGCAGGGCCGCCCGCCCGCAGCACGGCGTCGGCAATCGCCGTCATCTCCAGGCGGGCAGACACGCTCTGCGAGATGCGCTTGAGTTCGCCCAGCCCCGAAAGGCCGTCCATGAACTCACGCAAGTCCCGGTACTTCATAAGTAATCCATCTAATGGGACGAATTCTTATGATTGACCGGTTATACCGACATCCCTAGAATCCGCGCCGATTCCATGAGTTGAGGGTTTTCCCTGAACGCACCCCCACGATTTAGGGCTGCCGGGTCCTCGACAGACGGTGACAAGTGCTGGCCTTGGGGCCTGCACCTGCATGACAAACGATTATCACTGTCGCTCGCGCAGCGCCCTGGCAGGCGCTGCTTCCGCCTCAGTGACAAAAGGATGAACATGCCCGACACGCCTGACGCGGCCGAAACAACGGGTTCCCGCCCCGCTGTAGAAGAAGTTCACCGCAGTGCCGCAGGCCCTCGTCCGCGCCGAGGGGCCCGCTTGGCCCGCCCTATCGTGCAGGCAGCAGTGGCTGTCAGCCACCACTCGCTGGCCGCGATCGGCTTGGGTGTGGCTGCCGCGCTGATCCTGGCACTGAGCCAGCCGGGCCTGCGCTCCGCGGTGGAGGCGCAGACGCTGGGGTGGCTGCAAGGCCGCCAGGAGGCGCGTGCCGAAGTGCAGATGGGCCAGGGCGTACCGGCCTCGCCGGGTGCCAACGCCACCGAGGAGGTTTCCGAAGCGCTGAACCGCACCACCGCGTCCGAGCCCTCCTCGCTCACGGGCGAGCAGGCGGCTGTGGCCGAATGGATCGCCAAGCGCTACCGCCTGGCCGTGGAGCCGGTGTCGCGCCTGGTGCTGGAGGCTTGGTCCATCGGCCCACGCGTGGGGCTGGAACCCGCCCTCATCCTGGCCGTGGCAGCCGTGGAGTCCGCCTTCAACCCCTTCGCTCAGGGCACGGGTGGCGCCAAAGGGCTGATGCAGGTGGTGGCGCATGCCCATTTGGACAAGTTCGAGCCCTTTGGCGGGCTGCGCGCCGCCTTTGACCCCGTGAGCAACCTGCGCGTGGGCGCCCAGGTGCTCAAGGAAAGCATCGTCCAGGCCGGCAGCGTGGAAGGCGGCCTGCTGGCTTACATGACCGCCTCTGGCGCTGCCGAGCAGCCCACCTACGCTCAGCGCGTGCTGGGCGAGCAGAGCCAGTTGCAGAAGGTGGCCGAGCGTGTGGTGGCCAGCCAGGCCGGCCTGGCCGCCAGCGCACCCCCGGCCAGAGCTGCGAAAGCCCCAGACCTGCGCGCCGCCGCCGCGCAGGACCCTGGCATCGCCAGCCTGCTGGCCCAGGCCACGCTGCGC
>CAYSOD010000849.1:0-1622 GCA_964432385.1 uncultured Rubrivivax sp. | reverse complement strand
CAACGTGGCCACCGAGGACGTGGTCTTCATGCTCAACGGGCTGGGCATCGAGACGGGGGTGGATCTGGACGCGTTGGCCGACGCGGGAGCCTGGATCTCCGCCCAACTGGGCCGCCCTCCTGTGTCGAGGGTCGGCCGGGCCCTGCTGTCGAAGAAGTCAGCTTCCTGACCCAGAATCGACCCATGAACAACCCGGTCAGCCCGTGCGGCCCGTGTGCCCACTTCAGGGAGCACTGATGGCCAGCGCCAGCCCCTGCATCAACATCTGCCGCATGCATGCAGGCACCGGCTGGTGCGAGGGCTGTGCCCGCACGATTGGCGAGATTGCGGCCTGGGGCGGCCTGGACGAGGATGACAAGCGTCGAGTGTGGGCGCTCCTGCCCGCGCGCCAGGCCCTGCTGCGGCCCCTCATCGGGTCACCGGTGCCCAATCCCAGGCTGGTGCGCCAGGACAAGGCGACGTGAAGCACCTGAGTTTCTGGTTCGACCCCATCTCGCCTTACGCCTACCTGGCCTTTGAGCGGTTGCCCCAGGTGCTGGAGGGGGTGAGCTACAGCGTGGACTACCGCCCCGTGCTGTTTGCCGGTCTGCTGCAGCATTTCGATCACAAGGGCCCGGCGGAAATTGGGCCCAAACGCGCCTGGACTTACCGCGATGTGGCCTGGCGCGCCCAGGTGCAGGGCCTGCCGCTGGACATGCCCGTCGCCCACCCCTTCAACCCCCTGCCGCTGCTGCGCCTGTCCTTGGCCTGTGCCCGCCCTGGCGGCACGCCCAACCGGCGCGTGGTGGAGGCTTTGTTCCACCATGTCTGGCGAGGTGGACAGGACGCCGCCAGCCCCGAGCGCCTGGCACGCCTGCGCGAAACATTGGCACCAGAACGCGACCCGGACAGCGCCGAGGTCAAGGCCGAATTGCGCGCTGCCGGGCACGAGGCGCTTGCCCTGGGCGTGTTTGGTGTGCCCACTGTGGTGTGCGAGGGTCGTGCCTTTTGGGGCGACGACGCCTTGCCCATGCTCCGTGCGGCCCTGCTGGGCGACCCCTGGTTCGCCGGGTCTGCCTGGGAGCAGGCCGGTCAGCCCCGTGCGGGTGTCACGCGAGGCTGACACCCGCAACAGTGGTTGGCCGCTTTCTTACAGCGGCGCCCGCCGCTTGAACCCCCGAGCATGCCGCCTGAGCGCCTGTCAGCGTCACTGCCGGCTTGGTCAGCCCACCATTTACCGTCATATGAAATGCAAGTTTCGGGTAAACACTTAGGTTGCAAGCCCCGCATCAGTTCTGCGTCAGAGGGGGGTCAGAGCCCGGGTTGAAAGTGGGGATATTGCGCTGCGACCTGCAGCGCATTCATTTCCTTACAGGAGACAACCCCATGGCATCGATCTCAGGCACTGGCGGCGCTGCCCCCCCGGCGCCGATGACGGCGGAGGAGAAGAAGGTCATCTTCGCCTCGTCGCTTGGCACCGTGTTCGAGTGGTACGACTTCTACCTTTACGGTTCGCTGGCGGCCATCATCGCCAAGCAGTTCTTCAGCGGGCTGGACCCGTCTGCGGCGTTCATCTTCGCGCTGCTGGCCTTCGCCGCCGGCTTTATCGTGCGGCCGTTTGGCGCGCTGGTGTTCGGGCGTCT
>CAYSOD010000848.1:0-1626 GCA_964432385.1 uncultured Rubrivivax sp. | reverse complement strand
GCTCATGAGGCGGGCCAGGTACTTGTTCAGCGCGCCAACGGGGGGGCTGATCGACATGTCGTTGTCGTTGAGCACCACCAGCATGTCGGGCAAGGCCCCAGCGTGGGGGTCGCCCGCGTTGTTCATGGCCTCGAAAGCCATGCCCGCGGTCATGGCGCCGTCGCCAATGATGGCCACCGCACGACGGTTCTCGCCCTTGAGCTGCGCGGCGCGCGCCATGCCCAGCGCGGCGGAGATGGAGGTGGAGCTGTGGCCGACGCCAAAAGTGTCGTATTCGCTTTCTTCGCGGCGCGGAAAGCCGCTGACCCCACCCAGCTGGCGCAGCGTGTGCATGCGGTCGCGCCGGCCGGTCAGGATCTTGTGCGGGTAAGTCTGGTGGCCCACGTCCCACACCAGCCGGTCGTACGGGGTGTTGAACACGTAGTGCAGCGCCACGGTCAGCTCCACGCTGCCCAGGTTGCTGCCGAAGTGGCCGCCGGTCTGGCTCACGGTGTCCACCACCTTCTGCCGGACCTCATCGGCCACCTGGCGCAGTTGCGAGCGCGCCAAGCGCCGCAGGTCTGCGGGGCTGTCAAGGGTGGGAAGCAGGGCTGATGTCATCAAGTTGTTCTCGGATCCGCAGCCTCATGCTGGGGCATGAAGCGCTGCGCAGCGTAGAGCGAAGGGGTGCCACGCGTCAATTCTGGCGATCAACCACCTTGTCAGCAAGCATGGACAGTATGGCCGTTGAGGTCAAACCGGAGGCCGCCAGAGCCTCGTGGGCCTGTGCGCGCAGTTCCAGGGCGTACTGCCGGGCGCGCTCCAGCCCCATCAGGCGCACATAAGTGGGCTTGTCCTGGTCCACATCCTTGCCCGCCGTCTTGCCCAGCACCTCGGAAACCTGGGTGACGTCCAGCACGTCATCGACCACCTGGAAGGCCAGCCCGATGACTGCCCCGAAATCGGCCAGCGCCGCTTGTGCACGCTGGTCGGCCTCGCCACAGGCTGCGCCCAAAAGGACGCTGACCTGAAGCAGAGCACCCGTCTTGCGTCGGTGCATGTCTCGAAGTTGATCTTCAGGCAAGGGCTTGCCCACGCTGGCCAAATCGATGGCCTGGCCGCCGGCCATGCCGGCATGGCCTGCCGCGCGTGACAGCAAGGCGCAAAGGCGGGCCTGCACAGCGGGTGCCACCCCCGCTTCTGGCGTCAGCACCTCGAAGGCCAGCGCCTGCATGGCATCGCCCGCCAGCATGGCTTGGGCCTGCCCAAACTGCACGTGCACTGTGGGCTTGCCCCGGCGCAGCACGTCGTTGTCCATGCAGGGCATGTCATCGTGGATGAGGGAATAGGCATGGATGAGCTCCACCGCCACCGCCGCGCGCAGGGCAGCCTGCTCCTGGCCATGGACCGCCTCGGCGGCGGCCAGGACCAGCAGGGGTCGCAGGCGTTTGCCGCCGTCCAGCACGCCGTACCGCATGGCCTGGCCCAAGCCACCGGGGGCATCACCCGGCACCCAGGCCTCCAGGGCTCGCTCTACCGAGGCCAGTGACTGCCGACTCCAGGCGTCAAAGTGCTGCGGACTCATCCCTTGCCGGCCTCCAGGGGCTGCATCGGCCCGTCTTCGAGAACCTGGACCTGCTCTTCCAC
>CAYSOD010000847.1:0-1627 GCA_964432385.1 uncultured Rubrivivax sp. | reverse complement strand
ATGGGTTCAGCAAACCCTTCGTCGACATCCGCGGCCTGACCGTGACCTTCACCGCCGGGCGCAAGCCCGTGCGCGCGGTGGACGGCGTGGACCTGCAGGTTCGGCGCGGCGAGGTAGTGGCGCTGATCGGTGAGTCCGGCTCCGGCAAGAGCGTCACGTTGCGCTCGCTGCTGCGCCTGCACACGCCCCGCCACACCCGGATCGGCGGCCACATGCGCGTGGGCGAGCACGACGTGCTGGCGCTGTCGCCCAGCGCCTTGGCCGACTACCGGGGCCGCGTCGCTTCGATGATCTTCCAGGAGCCCCTGCTGGCGCTGGACCCAGTCTACACCGTGGGGGCGCAGATCGTGGAGTCCATCCTGCGGCACGAGAAGGTGTCGGCGGCGCAGGCTCAACAGCGCGCGCTGGCGCTGTTCGAACGCGTGCGTATCCCCAGCCCGGAGCGGCGCCTGCAGGCCTACCCGCACGAGATGAGCGGCGGCATGCGCCAGCGCGCCATGATCGCCTTGGCTCTGGCGTGCCAACCGCAACTGCTGCTGGCCGACGAGCCCACCACGGCGCTGGACGCCACGGTGCAGATCCAGATCCTGCTGTTGCTGCGCGAGCTGCAACGCGATCTCGGCCTGGCCGTGGTTTTTGTGACGCACGACATCGGCGCGGCAGTCGAAGTGGCCGACCGCATCGCCGTCATGTACGCCGGGCGCATCGTCGAAGAAGGCCCGGCGCGCACGCTGATCCGAGAACCGCGCCACCCGTACACGCTGGCGCTGCTGAAGAGCCGCGCCCACGGCGCACTGGCCAAGGGCTCGCGCCTGGAGACGATTGGCGGCGCGCCGCCCGACCTCTCCGCTCTGCCTCCCGGCTGCGCCTTTGCCGAGCGTTGCGCCTGGGCGCAGGGCGCCTGCCGCCAACAGGCCCCCGAGCCCGTGATGCTGGCCCCGGGGCACCAGGCACGCTGCTTGCGCACCGAGGCCACGGCGCCGGCCGCTGGCACTGCCACGCGGGGCTGAGCGAGCCCCACTGAGACGCTGGCGGGCACCCGCAGCTCAGGCCCGGGCACCTCTGCCAGCTGTGAAAAGATCGCACGCCCGAGCCGCACCCTGAAACTGCAACCCGACATCCAAAGGGAGACCACCTTGCCGCTGATCCACGACACCGCCCGTTGCTTCATGCCCTACCCCGATGCGCCCGTGCCGCATGCCGGCACCGGGCCCCTGGCAGGGCTGACCTTTGGCGTGAAGGACCTTTTTCACGTGGCCGGCTACCCCACCAGCGGAGGCCAGCCGTTGCTGCTGGCGCAGTCGGGCATCAAGACGCGCACGGCCCCCACGGTGCAGCGGCTGCTGGACGCAGGCGCCGTGTTCGCGGGCAAGACGCTCACCGACGAGCTGGCTTTCTCCATGAACGGCAACAACGCCCACTTCGGCGCGCCTATCAACGGCGGCGCGCCGGACCGCATCACGGGCGGCTCATCCTCGGGCTCGGCCGCGGCCGTGTCCAACAGCCTGGTGGACTTTGCACTCGGAACCGACACCGGCGGCTCGGTGCGCGCCCCTGCGAGCCACTGCGGCTTGGTGGGCCTGCGTCCCACGCACGGCCGGGTGAGCTTGGAGGATTGCCTGGACCT
>CAYSOD010000846.1:0-1628 GCA_964432385.1 uncultured Rubrivivax sp. | reverse complement strand
AGCTGGGCTTGGCGGGAGGGCATGGGGGGTGGGCTTTTCAGACGGCGCCTCTAGTAAAGCCTGTCACGTCTCGTAAAGCGGCTTTCCTACACGCTCGATGTGTTCGCGCAGGCCTGCGTGCTCGATGAGTTTGAAAATGGACAGGTCCACTTGGTAGGGGATGGGTGATTCGTCCAGGCGGGTGGCGATCTGCCCAAGGGTGTCCAGGTCTAGGGCATCGCCGAACAGGGTGAGGTCAATGTCGGAGCCTGGCCGATGGGTGCCCTTGGCGCGGGACCCGTAGACCACCGCCTTCTTCACCGCGGGAACCGCAGCCAATATGCGACGGATCGTGTCAAGCGTGGCGGGGGGCAAGCCGAATTCGGGCTCGCTCATGCTTCCTTGGCGAAGCGTTCCTGCAGTTCACAAAACGCTGGGTAGTAGCGCTCTGCAATCGACACGACGAGCGTGTGGGCCACCGCTGGGTTGTAGGTGTGGCTCGACAGGTTGCGCTTTTCGATCATGTCCATCCAGACTTCGCCATCACGCACCAAGCCGCGTTTGAAGGCTTCACGGGCGGTGCTCCTGGAGCCGACCAGCCCCTGGATACCCTCCATCTCCAGGTAATCCTTGAGAACGTTCCAGGCGAGCTCATGCGTGAATTCGAAGCCCTGAATCAGGCCCTGCTGCTCCAACTCAGACAGCGGGCGCTGGGCCTTCAACGCCATGGCGAGCGTGAGCTGATGCAGCGCGCGTTGAAAGTTGTCGAAACGTTGCTTCCAGCGGACGTCTAGCGCCACGAGAGTCTCTTGTGTTCCTGACGATCGGGCAGGCTACCGCACACAAATTGCACTAATATGGTGCGTTTGTGAGCGCGATCAGCTTTGTTTGATCTTGAACGGATGGTAGCGTGGATCTGACACCCTCCGTGTGCCAGATGCGGAAACGCAACGGTTTCAGTTGTAAGAAGTTGTTGAGTCCAGCAGGCGCATCACGCGGTAGGCGGTGTCAACCTGGAGTGGGGCTGGGTGGGACGGCCAGGTTCATTCGGGTGAAAGGGTGACCGGGTAGCCGTTGGCCTTGAGAAGTGCATGGCGGCGAGCCTCTTGCAAGTCTGAGGCCACCATCTCGGTGCACATCTGCTGCACGGTGATCTCCGGCGCCCAGCCGAGCTTTTGCTTGGCTTTGCTGGGGTCACCGAGCAGGGTTTCCACCTCGGTGGGGCGGAAGTAACGCGGGTCCACCCGCACCACGGTCTGGCCGGGTTGCAGGGCGGGAGCGTGGGGGCCGCAGATGCTTTCCACCACAGCCACTTCGTCCACACCCTGGCCTTCAAAGCGCAGGGTGATGCCGAGTTCTTGCGCACTCCATTGGATGAACTGGCGCACGCTGTGCTGCACGCCTGTGGCGATGACGAAGTCTTCGGCCTGGGGTTGCTGCAGCATCAGCCACTGCATACGTACGTAATCTTTTGTATGGCCCCAGTCTCGCAGGGCGCTCAGGTTGCCCAGGTAAAGGCAGTCTTCAAGCCCTTGGGCGATGTTGGCAAGACCACGGGTGATCTTGCGGGTGACAAAGGTTTCGCCCCGGCGTGGGCTCTCGTGGTTGAAGAGGATGCCGTTGCAGGCGTAGAGGCCATAGGCCTCGCG
>CAYSOD010000845.1:0-1629 GCA_964432385.1 uncultured Rubrivivax sp. | reverse complement strand
CCGGCCAGCACCGCAAACGCACCAGAAGGCTGCGCCAGGCCACCGCCCGCCGCGGCGTCGCTTGCCCTGCCCCCGGCAGTGCCACTGGCGGCGCGGCCCGCTCCACCCCTGCGCAGCAGCCACCAGGCCGCCGCAAACAGCAGCACCCCCAGCGCCGCCATCAGCACGAAATTGGCCTGCCAGCCCAGCGCCTCGTGAACTTGCCCGCCGACCACCGTGCCCGTGGGCGGACACAGGCCCAGCGTCATGCCCACGTAGGCCATCACACGGGTGCGTTGGGGCCGTGGAACAGGTCCTGCACCGCCGCGCGTCCCACCACCATGCCCGCCGCGACTCCCGCGCCCTGCAGCACCCGAGCCGCCACCAGCATCGGCAGGCTCTGCGCCATCGCGCCCAGCAGCGAGCCCGCAATGCCGACAGCCAGCCCGATGAGGATCATGGCGCGGCGGCCGTAACGGTCTGACAGCGGTCCGTACACCAGCTGCATCAGACCAAAGGTGAGAACGAAGCCGCTGAAGGTGAGCTGCACCTCCTCTTGCGGGCGGCCGAAGACGTCTCCCCACTCGGGCATGGACGGCAGGCACACCGTCATTACCAGGAGGCCACAGGCCACCTGGGCGATCAGGTTGACCGTGAGGGCGGGGGAAGGAGCAGAACTGCCGGCAGGGCGGGACTCAGGCAACCCGGCACACCTTGAGCATGTTGGTGCCCCCCGGGTAGCCCATGGGCTCGCCGCAGGTGATGGCGTAGGTGTCGCCGGGCATCAGCACGCCGCGCTCGCACAGCAGCTTCTCGGCGGCCTGCAAGGCCTGGTCGCGGTCGCTGAAGGAGGGCATGAGGATGGGGCGCACGTTGCGGTACAGCGCCATCTTGCGCTCGCTCTGGGTCTTGGTGGTCAGCGCGTAGATGGGCACCTTGATGTTGTGCCGGCTCATCCACAGCGCCGTCGACCCGCTCTCGGTGAGCGCGATGATGGCCTTGCAGCCCAGGTGGTGGGCGGTGAAGAGCGCGCCCATGGCGATGCTCTGGTCGATGCGGCCGAACTGCTTGTTGACGAAGTCGCTGTCGAGCTGCACGTCCTCGGCGCGCTCGGCCTCCAGCGCGATCAGGTGCATCTGCTCCACCGTCTCCACCGGGTACTTGCCGGCGGCGGTCTCGGCGCTCAGCATCACGGCATCGGTGCCGTCGAGCACGGCGTTGGCCACGTCGCTCACCTCGGCGCGTGTGGGCACGGGCGCCAGGATCATGCTCTCCATCATCTGCGTGGCGGTGATGACCACCTTGTCCATCTCGCGCGCCATGCGGATCATGCGTTTTTGCAGCGCCGGCACCGCCGCGTTGCCCACCTCCACGGCCAGGTCACCGCGCGCCACCATGATGCCGTCGCTGGCCTTGAGGATGTTCTCCAGTTGCGGGATGGCCTCGCTGCGCTCGATCTTGGCGATCATCGCGGGCTTGTGCCGGTAGGCCTCGCCGGCCACGTTGGCCAGTTGCCGCGCCATCTCCATGTCGGTGGCGCTCTTGGGGAAACTCACCGCCAGGTACTCGCACTGGAAGGTCATGGCGGTCTTGATGTCCTCCATGTCCTTGGCGGTGAGCGCCGGGGCGGTGAGGCCGCCGCCGGCCTTG
>CAYSOD010000844.1:0-1632 GCA_964432385.1 uncultured Rubrivivax sp. | reverse complement strand
TGCTGCAGTTCAAGAGCAGCATCTTCACGGGCTTCATCACCGACGTGGGGGGTAAGACCTCACACACGGCCATCGTGGCGCGCAGTCTGGACATCCCGGCAGTGGTGGGTGCGCGAGAGGCCAGTCGCATCATTCGGCAGGACGACTGGGTGATCATCGACGGTGATGCTGGCGTGGCGGTGGTCAATCCATCCCCCATCGTCCTGGAGGAGTACCGGTTTCGGCAGCGCCAGAGCGAGCTTGAGCGTGCCCGGCTGGACCGTTTGCGGCACACGCCGGCAGTCACGCTGGATGGTCATGCGGTGGAACTTCTGGCCAACATCGAGCTGCCAGTGGATGCAGCGGCGGCCCTGGCGTCTGGTGCCGTGGGGGTGGGCTTGTTCCGCACCGAGTTCCTGTTCATGAACCGCAACGGCGTGCTGCCTGACGAAGAAGAGCAGTTCCAGGCCTACCGGGCTGCGGTGAGTGCCATGCAGGGGATGCCCGTGACCATCCGCACAGTGGATGTCGGAGCGGACAAGCCGCTGGATCAGATGAGCGCGCAGGAGCTGCGCCACGAACACACGCTCAACCCCGCCTTGGGCTTGCGTGCCATCCGCTGGAGCCTGGCCGAGCCCGCGATGTTCGAGCAGCAGTTGCGAGCGATCCTGCGGGCCAGCGCCTTCGGCAAGGTGCGCATCCTCATCCCCATGGTGGCCCATCTGTCGGAGATCCGCTCTTCGTTGCAGGCGCTCGAGCGCGCCCGTCGACAACTCGACCGTACAGGGCAGGCGTACGGCGCCGTGGACGTGGGCGCGATGATCGAGGTGCCGGCCGCGGCCATCGGCATCGATGTGTTTCTGCGCCACTTCGAGTTCGTGTCCATTGGCACCAACGACTTGATCCAGTACACCTTGGCCATCGATCGCGCCGATGAGTCCGTGGCCCATCTCTACGATGCCTGGCATCCTTCGGTGTTGTCCCTCATCGAGCGCACCATCCAGCGCGCTCATGCCGCGGGCCGTCATGTCAGCGTGTGCGGCGAAATGGCGGGCGACCCGGCGTTCACCGAGGTGTTGCTGGCCATGGGGTTGCGCAGCTTCTCCATGCACCCCGCACAGATCGCCACGATCAAGCAAAGAATCCTTCGCACTGACACCTCGAGGTGGACCCGCCGCCTGCCTGAGATCCTGGCTGCGGACGATCCGCAGGCACAGGCCCTCGTGGCCTGAGGTGTGCCGTATTCGATGTTCTGACGGGCGTTTGTGCCTGACCGAAGCTGGGCTCCATCGGAGCCAGAAGAAATTGTGGTGTAACGCTTGCCTTCCGGTCCAAAGTACGCGTACACTGGCGGGCTCGCTGCTTGACGGCGGGGTGTAAGCAAAAGCCAAGCACCTCAGCCGGTAAGTAGTTCAAGCAAAGACCAAGCGCTTGACACGGGTTAAAAAAACGTGACAGAATCGCGGTCTTCGCTGATAACGAAGCGAGTCGCCGAAAGGCAAGTTCTTTAACAACATACAGCCGATAAGCGTGGGCGTTTGAAGGCGAGTGCCAAGACAACAGGTTTCGGCCTGAAGTCACAAACGCTCACGGATGAAGAAGTGAAGTTCACTTCAATTCCGTTTTGAGCAAAACATTCAAGATCGAACTGAA
>CAYSOD010000843.1:0-1633 GCA_964432385.1 uncultured Rubrivivax sp. | reverse complement strand
GAGATGCGCAACTCGGGCGCCCCGGTGGTCTTTGACGTGACCCACTCGGTGCAAAAGCCCGGCGGCCAGGGCACCAGCAGCGGCGGCGCACGAGAGATGGTGCCGGTGCTGGCCCGCGCGGGCGTGGGCGCTGGTGTGGCCGGCCTCTTCATGGAAACCCATCCGCGCCCGGCCGAGGCCTGGTCGGACGGCCCGAACGCCGTGCCGCTGAAGCACATGGGCGCCCTGCTGGCGCAACTCGTGGCGCTGGACCGCGTGGTCAAGTCCCAGCCGCTGCTGGAAGACGACTTCGCGAGCTGACCCGCCCCGCCCGCCAGCGCCGCCCACCAAGATTTTTCAACTCCTCAAAGAACCCATCCCATGAGTGCCATCGTCGACATCGTCGGCCGCGAAATCCTCGACAGCCGAGGCAACCCCACCGTCGAGTGCGACGTGCTTCTGGAATCCGGCACCATGGGCCGCGCCGCCGTACCCTCGGGTGCGTCCACCGGCAGCCGCGAGGCCATCGAGCTGCGCGACGGCGACAAGGGCCGGTACCTGGGCAAGGGCGTGCTGCGCGCCGTCGAGCACATCAACACCGAGATCTCCGAGGCCGTGATGGGCCTGGACGCGAGCGAACAGGCCTTCCTCGACAAGACCTTGATCGACCTGGACGGCACCGAGAACAAAGGCAAGCTCGGCGCCAACGCCACGCTGGCCGTGAGCATGGCCGTGGCCCGCGCCGCAGCCGAGGAGTCCGGCCTGCCGCTGTACCGCTACTTTGGCGGCATGGGCGGCATGCAGATGCCCGTGCCCATGATGAACGTGATCAACGGCGGCGCCCACGCCAACAACAGCCTGGACCTGCAGGAGCTGATGATCATTCCCGTGGGCGCACCGAGCTTCCGCGAGGCTGTGCGCTGGGGCGCGGAGACCTTCCACGCCCTGAAGAAGATCATCGATGGCCGCGGCATGCCGACCGCCGTGGGTGACGAAGGCGGCTTCGCTCCGAATGTGGAAAGCCACGAGGCGGCTATCCAGATGATCCTGGAGGCCATCGACCAGGCGGGCTACACCGCCGGCGAACAGATCGCCATCGGCCTGGACTGCGCGGCCAGCGAGTTCTATCACGACGGCCTGTACGTGCTGGAAGGCGAAGGCGGCTTGAAGCTCACGGCCGAAGCCTGGACCGACATGCTGGCCACCTGGGTGGACAAGTACCCCATCATCAGCATCGAGGATGGCATGCACGAGGGCGACTGGGCGGGCTGGAAGCACCTGACCGAACGCCTGGGCCGCAAGGTGCAGCTGGTGGGCGACGACCTCTTCGTCACCAACACCAAGATCTTGAAGCGCGGCATCGACGAGCGCATTGCCAACTCCATCCTCATCAAGATCAACCAGATCGGCACGCTGACCGAGACCTTTGCCGCCATCGAGATGGCCAAGACCGCGGGCTACACCGCCGTCATCAGCCACCGCTCCGGCGAGACCGAGGACTCCACCATTGCCGACATTGCGGTGGGCACGAACGCCGGGCAGATCAAGACCGGCTCCATGAGCCGCAGCGACCGCATCGCCAAGTACAACCAGCTGCTGCGCATCGAGGAAGACCTCGGCGACGTGGCCCGCTACCCCGGCCGCGCGGCCTTCT
>CAYSOD010000842.1:0-1633 GCA_964432385.1 uncultured Rubrivivax sp. | reverse complement strand
GCTGCTGCAGGCCGCCAGCTTCACCTCCGCCACCTCCCTCCTGGGCGTGCCCTTGCAGGTGCTGGCTCAGGCTGCGCGCGGGGGTGTGGTGGTCATGGGCAGCACCCAGCGCCCGCGTCATCTGAACGCCGCCGTGCAGAGCGGCATCGCCACCATGCTGCCGGCCGCACAGTTGTTTGCCTCTCCTCTGCGCATGGATGCACAGTGGAAGCCCCAGCCCTACCTGGCCGAGAACTTCGAGCTCTCGCCCGACAACCGCAGCGTGCGCCTGGTGCTGCGTCAGGGTGCGGTCTTCCATGATGGCAAGCCCATCACGGCCGAGGATGTGAAGTTCTCGATCGAAACCATCCGCGACCACCACCCTTTCCGCACCATGTACGGGCCGGTGAACGCGGTGACCATCGACAACGATCGCACCGCCGTCGTGCGCCTGGCCGAGCCGCACCCCGCACTGTTGCTGGCCATGTCCACCTCGCTGACGCCCATCATCCCCAAGCACCTGTTCGGCGACGGCACGGACCCGAAGGTGCATCCGCGCAACGCGAATCCGGTGGGGTCCGGTCCTTTCAAGCTGGTCGAGTTCAAGCCCGGCGAGCACATCATCATGGAGCGCTTCGACCGCTTCTTCCTGAAAGATCTGCCCAAGCTCGACCGCATCATCATCAAGGAGTACAAGGATCCTGCCAGCATGCTGCTGGCGTTCGAGCGCGGTGAGATCGACATCCACACGCAAATCACCGACGCCCGGGAAGTGGAGAGGGCTCGCAAGGTACCGGGGGTGCAATTGGTCGAGGGG
Source organism: uncultured Rubrivivax sp. (assembly GCA_964432385.1). Taxonomy (GTDB): domain Bacteria; phylum Pseudomonadota; class Gammaproteobacteria; order Burkholderiales; family Burkholderiaceae_C; genus Rubrivivax. The sequence continues at coordinate 837 of CAYSOD010000842.1, read as the reverse complement.
GCCGGGCCCGCAGTGGGCCCGCTGGTGTGGCTGGCCTTCAACACCAAGAACCCCAAGTTGGCTGACAAGCGCGTACGCCAGGCCATCAGCTTCGCCTTGGACCGCAAGACCTTGGTGGGGCAGTTGCTCGGCGGCATCCACAAGGTCTCCACCGGACCGATTGCCTCCAGCAGCCCCTACTACTCGGCCGAGGTGGAGAAGTACGACCTCAACCTCGCCAAGGCGGCCAAGCTGCTGGACGAAGCTGGCCTGAAGCCTGGCGCGAATAGCGTACGGCTGAGCCTGGACGTGGATGCCATTCCGGGGAACGCTGACTTGAAGACCATCCAGGAATACCTCAAGCCGGCGCTGGCCAAGGTGGGCATCGAAGTGAACCTGCGACTCTCGCCGGACTTCCCTACCTGGGCCCGCCGCGTGGCCGGGGGGCAGTTCGAGATGACGGTGGATTCGGTGTGGAACTGGGGCGACCCGGTCATCGGCGTGCACCGCACCTGGCTCAGTTCCAACATCAAGCCTGGCGTCATCTGGTCCAACACCCAGGGCTACAGCAACCCCAAGGTGGACCAGCTGTTGGGCGATGCCGGCAAGGAAATGAACCTGGCCAAGCGCAAAGCCCTGTACAAGGAAGCGCAGAAGATCATCGTCGATGACTGCCCCGTGGCCTTCATCTTCGAGGCCCGCGGGGTGGAAGCCTACCGGTCCAATGTCGTCAACCCGCCCAAGGGCATCTGGGGGCTGGTCGACGCCGTCAACGACATGGGCGTGCGCAAGGCGTGAGCAATCTGCTGATGACCGTCCTGCGCCGCCTGGCGCTGGCCTTCGGGCTGGTGCTGGCGG
>CAYSOD010000841.1:0-1633 GCA_964432385.1 uncultured Rubrivivax sp. | reverse complement strand
GCCACCGCCTGGGCACGCGCGAGATCGAGGAGAGCATCTCCAGCCACCCGAACGTGGCGGAGGTGGCCGTGGTGGGGGTGGCCGACCAGCTCAAGGGCCAGGTGGCCATGGCGTTTGCCATTCTCAAAGACGCGAGCCGTGCGGCCGACGAGGCCCAGGCGCTCAAGCTCGAGGGCGAAATCATGAAGGTCGTCGATGCCCAGCTCGGCGCCGTGGCCCGACCGGCGCGCGTGCGCTTCGTCACCGCATTGCCCAAGACCCGCTCGGGTAAATTGCTGCGCCGCGCTATCCAGGCCGTGTGCGAAAGCCGCGAGCCGGGCGACCTGACGACGATCGAGGACCCCACCGCGCTGCAGCAGATCAAGGACCTGGTCAGCCCTGGCTGAGGCCGCAACGGGCCCAGCGCGGCTGGCGCGCCCGCGCGGCCCTCACCGCTCGTGCCCCTCGTTTGAGGGGCACGTGATCCCCCCTGAAGAGGGTGGCGCGCTCATGCGGGTGAAAACACACTGAGGCTTCCGCATCCATAGGGACCTCTCCGTGATCAGCAACCCCCACTGCAGCCCGACCATCAACCCGCAACGGCGCGCCTGGCTGGCGTCGACCTTGGCGCTGGCCTGCGCGGAAGCTCTGGCGCTACCCCGTCGTGACAGCGCTGCGTTGATCCTTGCCACGGAGGCGCCGCCCGACCTGGACCCGCGCGGCTGGCTGGTGAGCGAAAAGCTGGACGGTGCCCGTGCCTGGTGGGACGGAAGCCGGTTGCGCTTCCGCAGTGGTCTGCCGGTTTTTGCGCCCGCTTGGTTCACCGCCGGCTTGCCGGCGCACCCGGTGGATGGCGAACTCTGGCTGGGTCGTGGCCTCTTCGAAGAGCTTTCGGGCATCGTCAGACGCACGGTGCCGGTGGACACCGACTGGCGATTGGTCAAGCTGATGGTCTTCGAGTTGCCAGGGGCCGCCGGCACCTTTGCGCAACGCGCGGAGCAACTCCAGCGGATGGCTGCCCGGTTGCCCGTCGATGCCCCCTGGCAGGCGGTACAGCAGTTCACGGTACCCAACAGCACGGCGCTGAAGTCGCGACTGGATGCCGTGGTGCGCGCTGGCGGCGAAGGCCTCATGCTTCATCGTGCGGACGCCTTGTACGAGACCGGCCGCAGCGGCGCGCTACTCAAGCTCAAGCCCGTGCAGGATGCCGAGGCTGTGGTTGTCGGTCACGAACCTGGGCAGGGTCGCCACGCAGGGCGGCTGGGAGCGCTGAGGGTGCGCACGGTGGACGGCAAGGAGTTTCTGCTGGGCACGGGCTTCACCGACGCGCAGCGCGCCAATCCGCCCTCCCAGGGCTCGGTGGTCACGTACACCTACCAAGGCACGACGGCCCAGGGCATTCCCCGCTTCGCCAGCTTTCTGCGCGTCCGAGCGCTGTGACGGCGGATCAGCGGAGCGACATCCTCGTCGACTTCAGAGCACCTCGGAGGCAAAGTCCGCCAGGCGCGAGCGCTCGCCCCGGGCGAGCATGACGTGGCCGGAGTGCGGCCAGCCCTTGAACCGGTCCACCGCGTAAGTCAGGCCTGAAGAACCCTCGGTGAGGTAAGGCGTGTCGATCTGCGCCAGGTTGCCCAGGCAGACGATCTTCGTGCCT
>CAYSOD010000840.1:0-1638 GCA_964432385.1 uncultured Rubrivivax sp. | reverse complement strand
GCGGCGCGCCGCCGTCAGGCCTGCTTCCCGGAAGCGGGCACGCAGTTCGGTATCCTGCTTCAATTTGAGTAGCCCTTGCACCAGCGCGTCCACGTTCTCAGGCTCGAAGACGATGCCCACACCCTCGCGCTGCACGATGCCGGCAGACTCACCTGCCACCCCGTGCAGCACCGGGATGCCCATCCCCATGCACTCGAAGAGTTTGGACGGGATCACGGTGGTGAACAGCTCGGTGCGCTTGAGGTGGATGATGGACACATCCAGCAGCGACCAGTAGCGCGCCACTTCGGCCTTGGGCACGGTGTCCACGAAACGCACATTGGTGAGCCCCAGGCGGGCAGCTTCGGCCTGCAACTCGGCCTTGCGCGCGCCGTCCCCCAGCATCAGCAGCCGCACGCGCTGCCCTTGCGGGTGCTCGGCCAGGGCGCTCATGGCAGCTAGCAAGGTTTCTAGCCCATGGGCCATGCCGTGCGTGCCAATGTAGCCGGCTACGAAGCAACCCTGCCAGCCAAGTTCAGCTTCCAGCGCGGCGTCTTTGGGCCGGGGTGAGAAGCGCGAGGTGTCCACCCCGTTGGTCACCACGTCGATCTTGGCCCCGTCGATGCCCCGCCGGATCAAGGTCTCCCGAAAGGCGTGCGTCACGGAGACGATGCGCGCCGCTCGCCGGTAGAGAAACATCTCCACCCGCTCAAGTGCGCTGATCACCGCGCTCTGCTGCATGGCACCCACCGCCTTGATGGACTCGGGCCACAAATCCCTCAGTTCAAAGACAAACGGCACCCGCTTGACGGCGCCGACCGCCCACGCCGCCACGGCAGTGAAGAACTGCGGAGACGTGCCGACTACCACGTCTACACGCCGTACCCACAGGCTGGCGATAAAGGCAAAGAGCATGAAGCTCATGTAGTCCAGCACGCGCCGGGCAAAGCCCTCGTTGGCGGTGATGTAGGACCACACCCGAATGACGCGGATGCCGTCGACCACCTCCTCCTGCCACAGCCGGTTGCGGTAGCCGTCAAAGACGCGGCCCTTGGGGAAATTGGGAGCGCAGGTCATCACCGTCACCTGCTCGCCCGCAGCCACCCATTGGCGGCAATGCTCATGCGTACGACTGGCCGGCGCGTTCACCTCTGGGGGGAAGTTGTCTGTGAGAAAGAGGATGTGCATCAGAACAAAGGCGCTTCTTGAAGCTCAGTGCGCCTGAGGCGAGGTTGTCGATCCATCGCACACCGCCGGCACGCTGTGCCATACCCACCGCGTCAAGGCGTGGCCCATTTCACACTCCACCACCAGGCACTGCGTGGGCAGCACCACCCCAAACTCCGGTGCAAAGGTGGAGGCTTGTGCCGAGCCTTGCCCTTGCTGCACATGCACTCGGGCCAGAAGCTCGGTGCCCGCCATGACGCGCCAAACGTTCGGTGATTCAAGCTGCAGCGTGAGCCCAGGCGCCAGGTGGTAACGCGCCACGGCGGGCAGCCCCGTGGCCGAGACCCGGTCTTCCACTTCCAGGCCGCCTTCCACAAATCGCCAGGCGCGGGTGTGCAGTGGCTTGCCTGGCAGCCAGCGGTACCCGTCATGGCTGGCACTCACCTGTGCCTCACCTACCTGCACATCGAGAGGGTGGGCCCGCCGCCCCAC
>CAYSOD010000839.1:0-1638 GCA_964432385.1 uncultured Rubrivivax sp. | reverse complement strand
AGAAACGCCACCAGCTGCGCCAGCGCCACGATGGCGGGGTCTGCCAGGCCCGCCGCGCGCAGCGCCTGAAGGGCCTGACGGTCACCGCGCCGCGGGTCGGTGGTGAGCAGCCCCGCCCAGGTCAGCATGGCCGGCAATGCGGGCGAAGAGGCACCTTCCACGGGCTGTTGCAACAGCAACGCGCTGTAGTGCGCTGCCAGCTCGGGCGCGCGGGCGGCCTCGCAGCAGTGCACGGCCACACGCAAACGGTCGGCCGTGGACAGCCCGGGCACGGTCTCGTACAGCAGGGCATCGTGGCTGGCCTGCGTGGCGTCCACCACCGTGGTGCGGAAGCGCCGGGCGGTCTGCAGCGCACCGCCCGGGGCCAGGCCCGCAGCGGTGTCGATCACGTCGGCAGTGCCGGCAGCCGCGCCGGCGTCTGTGTGGGATGTCATGGAATGCTCGCTTCGGAGAGAGGGGCAGAGGCCGGCCTGAGGTCTTCATCAGAGAAGCTGGGCAAGGGCGAGGGCGCCCACTCGTCGCCCAGCAGTTCAGGTTCGGCATAAGCCTGCATGCGGGCGAAGTGGTGTTCGTGGTCCTCGGCGTAGAGCAGCCCGGCCAGGCCGGTGGCCAGCTGCAAGGCCCCCTCGCTGATGGCAGGGATGTCACCGGTGATCACGCCCATGGACAAGGCCGCGGGGTAGCAGAAGCAGTGGATACGCTCCAACCCCGGACAGGTCTGGCCCTCGCGCACCTGGAACTCGAAGTCCGGGCCCAGATCGGGCGAGGCCGACAGTTCGGCGTCTTCTTCTCCCGCCGCGGGCGTCCAGCGCTCGTGCCAGGGACGCACGAAGGGGGCTATGTGGCGCAGCATGGGCCGCGCGGCCCAGTCGATGGCAAAACCGGTGGCGAAGATCAGGAAGTCCAGCGCGATGGGCCCGGCCGAGGTGCGCACCCGCAGCGCCCCGTTCTGTTCCTGCGCGCCCTGCACTGCGCAGCCCAAGTGGAAGAACGCGTTGGGGTGGGCCGACACACGCAGCGTGCTGTTGTGCGGCGGCGGCACCTGCTGCGTGTGAATGTAGTGGCGGATGCGCCACTTGTGCGGGTCGGCCAACCGGGCGTAACCGTGCACGAAACCCGGGCTGCCAGCCCCCTTGCCCTTGTTGACGCGCGGCAGGTCGGGCCGCCGCACCAGCAGGTGCACGCGCTGCGCACCGTGCTCCAGGGCCGTGGCCGCGCTGTCCATGGCGGACGCGCCTGCGCCCACCACGCCCACACGCAGCCCGCGCAAACGCTCGTGGTCCAGTTCATCAGCGGAATGGGCCCAGCGCCCGCGCGGCAGTGCTCGCGCCCAGGCCGGCACCGAGCCCGTTCCCAGCCCGGCGCGGCCGGTGGCCAGCACCAGACGCCGTGCGAAGGCTTTCAGCGATGACCCGCGGTGTTGAAGGTGCAACTCCACCAAGCCGTCGGCCCGCGGCAGCACATCGGTCACCTGGTGTTCGTTGTGCACCGACAACCGCAACACCTGGCGATACCAGCGCAGGTAGTCCATCCACTGCAGGCGGGGGATCTTGTCCAGCGCCTCCCACTGCGCCGCGCCAAACTGCGCCTCGAACCAGGCGCGGAAGGTCAGCGAGGGCAGGCCCAGCGCCGGCCCGG
>CAYSOD010000838.1:0-1642 GCA_964432385.1 uncultured Rubrivivax sp. | reverse complement strand
CAAAGCCGAAGTACGGGGCGGGCCGCGACACGTCCCAGTCCTGCAGCGGCTTGTCGAGGAAGTGCCCGGCCAGATAGTTGGCGACCTCGGTCTGCAGCGCGCCGCTGCGCTGCGTCCACTGCGTGAGGAAGTCCTGCAGCGGCGTCAGCTTGACGAACAGCTGCTGGCTCGGCTTCAGCTCGGGCGTGGCGCCGGAGTAGGCGCTGGTGGGGTTCTTGAGCTCGGTAGCCGGGTAGGTGGCGCCGCACGCTTCGCAGGAGTCGCCATACTGGTCTTTCGCGCCGCACTTGGGGCACTCGCCCTTGATGAAGCGGTCGGGCAGGAACATGCCCTTTTCGGGGTCGAAGAACTGCTCGATCGTGCGTTCGACGATCAAGCCCTGGTCCTTCAGCGCCAGGTAGATGGATTGGGCGAGTTCGTGGTTCTCGGGCGCGTCCGTGGAGTGCCAGTGGTCGAAGGCGATGTGAAAACCGTCCAGGTAGGGCTTGCGTCCGGCCGCGATCTCCGCCACGAAGGCCTGGGGCGTCTTGCCCGCCTTCTCTGCGGCGATCATGATGGGCGCGCCGTGGGCGTCGTCGGCGCAGACGAAGCGCACCTCGTGACCGCGCATGCGCTGGAACCGCACCCAGGTGTCGGCCTGGATGTACTCCATCATGTGCCCGATGTGGAAGGGCGCATTGGCGTAGGGCAGGGCGGTGGTGACGAACAGCTGGCGGGTCATGGGCTCGATTCTATGAAGCCCGCCTCCCGAGAATGCCCCCTCGCGGCTCGCTGGAGGCCCTGACGCCTGGACCCGGCCGGCCGAAGCCCCGCCGCAGGCAGGCGGTGCACCGTCCCGATAGACTCGCGGCCTTCGCCTGACATCTGCCCAAATCATCCCCATGAGCCTGACCGAAAGTGCCCTGCAAGAAGCCCTGAAGGCTGTCGTCGACCCCAACACGGGTCGCGATCTGGTGTCCACCAAGCTGGTGCGCAACCTCAAGATCGAGGGCGGTGACGTCTCGTTCGAGGTGGAGCTGGGCTACCCCGCCAAGAGCCAGGTGCCGGCCTTGCGCAAGGCCTTGATTGCCGCGGTGCGTACCTTGCCGGGCGTGGAGAACGTCAGCGTTCAGATCGGCTGGAAGATCACGGCCCACGCGGTGCAGCGTGGCGTACAGCTGCTGCCACGGGTGAAGAACGTGGTGGCCGTGGCCTCGGGCAAGGGCGGCGTGGGCAAGAGCACCACCACCGTCAACCTCGCACTGGCCCTGGCAGCCGAGGGCGCCAAGGTGGGCATCCTGGACGCTGACATCTACGGCCCCAGCCAACCCATGATGATGGGCATCACCGGCCGGCCCGAGAGCGAGGATGGCAAGTCCATGATGCCGCTGGCGAACTATGGCGTTGAGGTCATGTCCATCGGCTTCCTGGTGGACGAAGACCAGGCCATGATCTGGCGCGGCCCCATGGCCACCCAGGCGCTGGACCAGTTGCTGCGTCAGACCAACTGGGGCGACCTGGACTACCTGCTGGTGGACATGCCCCCCGGCACCGGTGATATCGCGCTCACGCTGTCACAGCGCGTGCCGCTGACGGGCGCGGTGATCGTCACCACGCCGCAGGACATCGCCCTCATCGACGCGAAGAAGGGCCTGACGATGTT
>CAYSOD010000837.1:0-1642 GCA_964432385.1 uncultured Rubrivivax sp. | reverse complement strand
TCGACCAGCGCCTCGGAGGTGTCGCGCAGGGCATGGACGTTACCGGCCACTCGGGCCTGCACCAGCGCGCCCTCATAGGCCGAGACGATCAGCGCAGCAGCGCCGCGCGCCTGCTCATGGGACATACCGGCGCCAGCAAGCGCGTCGGCTAGGCGCGTACGGATGGCGGAAAAGCCACCGGCCAACGCGGCACGGATTGCCTCGTCATCGGGCGTGGACTCCAGCGCTATGGTGGCTAGCGGGCACCCGCTCGCGAAGCCGCTGCTGGCCAGCACCCGCTGAGCCTGGGCCATCCAGGCTCCTAGCGCATCGGCCGGATCGCCGGTACGCTGCAGCAGCTTGTCAAGATCGGCGCAAAGTTTCGCCACCACCGTCTCGATCGCACACACTGCGAGTTCGGCCTTGCCGCCGGGAAAGTGGTGGTACAGCACGCCCTTCGGCGCCTGGGCAGCTGTCAACAATTCGGTTAGGCCGACGCCGTGATAACCCCGCGTGCGCAGGGCATCGAGCATGGCCGCGACGAGGCGATCGCGCGTACCGGGGGTTGGGGTGGATATTTCTTTAGCCACATCAATAGTCTATAGACCGGTCGGTCTATTGTCAATCGACGGTTTCTCGTGGCCCTAGTGCTTTTGCAACCCTGGACATCCTTGGTATGCATAAGCGTTGCGATTACAGATCTCGACGGAATTCTGGGTGGGCAACAGGCGCGTGGATGGATATCGCACGCCCCACTGATCGTCGGCTGTAAGGCATGGAATTGGGGGGGGGAGCTCATAGGTCGCTTCTGGGTCGGTACCTGCCAAGTGCGGCGGGGGCGTGACTGGCAGCTTGCAGCCTTCAGTGTTCTCAATCGCGGCTTAGTCGCAGCAGCGTCGTTGCGAGTAGCACTTGCTTTGGCGCCCTCCTCAAGGGGCGCTCGCAGCAACATCCGGACGGGTTGAAGGTCCTGTGGCTTCGTCTGCAACCGGCCAAGCGCCACAATCAGCGCACGATCCCTTCAACCACAGGCTTGCTGTCTTGATCCTCCGCCACCAGTTCGACCCCCATGACAACCGCCGCCTGTCGAACCTGTGCGGCCCGATGGATGAGCACCTGCGGGAAATCGAGGCTGCCATGGGCGTGCGCATCGCGCGGCGCAACGAGCGGGTCAACATCGAAGGGCCGAAGGAAGCGGCACGCCAGGTGCTGGATCTGCTGATCTCCCTGCACGAGCGCGCCAGCCGGGCCCTGCCACCGCAGTCCTTGCAACTGGCCTTGGCGGAGGCCCGTGCCCAGCTGGCCATGACGCAAGCCGCTGCCCGTCCCCGTGGCAAGGCTGCAGGAGCAGTGCCGGGTGAGGCGGCGGCCCAAGGCGTCGGTGGCATGCCAGACGCAGCCGTCCCTCCCGAGGGCGCGGCTGCCACTCCCGCGCCAGACCTGGTGCTGCACACTCGGCGTCCGGACCTGCGCGGCCGCACGCCCAATCAGGTGCAGTACCTGCGCCAGGTGCTGGCCACCGACATCACCTTCGGCATCGGGCCGGCCGGCACCGGCAAGACCTTTCTGGCCGTGGCCTGTGCGGTGGACGCGCTGGAGCGCCAGGGCGTGCAGCGCATCGTGCTCACGCGGCCGGCGGTGGAGGCGGGTGAGAGCCTGGGCT
>CAYSOD010000836.1:0-1642 GCA_964432385.1 uncultured Rubrivivax sp. | reverse complement strand
CCGGTCAGGTCGCCGGCGGCGCCAACCTGATTTGCTTCACCACGGGGCGGGGCTCGGCCTATGGCTGCGCACCCAGTCCCTCGCTGAAGCTGTCAACGAACACGGCACTGTGGCACAAGCAGCAAGAAGATATCGACATCGACTGCGGCACCATCGTCGACGGCCTAGAGACGGTGGACAAGGTGGGCGAACGCATCTTCCGCCTGATGTTGGAGACGGCCTCAGGCCGCGCCACCAAGAGCGAGCTGCACGGCTACGGGCAGAACGAATTCGTGCCCTGGCAGCTCGGGGCAGTGATGTAACTCGGCTGGAGATCAGACGGCAGGTACCACCGCCGTCACTTCGATCTCCACCTGGGCCCGGTCCTCGATCAACCCGGCCACCTGCACGGCCGTCATGGCGATGCCGTAGTGGCCCATGAGCTCACGAAACACCGCACCGATCTCGCGCGCACGCTTCAGGTACTCGCGCTTGTCCACGAGGTACCAGGTCATGCGGGTGATGTGATGGGGCTGCGCGCCCGCCTCGGCCAGCACGGCCCTGACGTTGGCCAGGGTCTGGCGCACCTGGTCCACCAGGTCGTCGCTCTCAAACACGCACTGTGCGTTCCAACCGATCTGCCCGGCCACGAAGACCTGCAAGCCCGTGGCCGCCACGCCGTTGGCATAGCCCTTGGGTGCGGCCCATCCAGCGGGTTGCAAGACGGTGGTGGTCATTTGCCAGTCCTCAGCTTGAAGCGTTGCAGCTTGCCTGTCTCGGTGCGGGGCAGGCTCTCGCGGAATTCCACCGCGCGGGGGTACTTGTAGGGAGCGATGGTCTGCTTGACGAAGTCTTGCAAGGTCTTGGCCATAGGCTCGTCAGCGGCATGACCGGGCTTGAGCACGACGAAGGCCTTGACGATCTGGCCGCGGTCGGCATCGGCCACGCCGATCACGCCACATTCCGCCACCGCCGGGTGCAGCAGCAACGCGCTCTCCACCTCGGGCCCGGCGATGTTGTAACCGCCAGAGATGATCATGTCGTCGGTCCGTGCCTGGTAGACGAACTGGCCGTCGTCATCCACGAGGTAGGCGTCGCCCGTCAGGTTCCAGCCGCGCTGCACATAGTTCGCTTGCCGGGGGTCGTCCAGGTACTTGCACCCCGTGGGGCCCTTGACTGCCAGCCGGCCCACCGTGCCGCGCGGCACCTCCTGAAAGCTGTCGTCCACCACGATGGCGCGGTAGCCCGGCACGGGCAGCCCGGTGGCACCCGGCTTGGCGTGGGCCTCGTCGGCGGAGATGAAGATGTGGAACATCTCGGTGGAGCCGATGCCGTCGATGATCTCGATGCCGGTGGCGTTCTTCCACAGCGCACGGGTGGCCGCGGGCAGCGCCTCACCGGCGCTCACGCACTTGCGCAGCGACGACAGGTCGTGTTGTGCCACAACGCCCGCCATGGCCCGGTAGGACGTGGGCGCCGTGAACAGCACGGTGGCACGGTGCTGCGCGATGGCGGCGGGCAGCACGTCGGGGCTGGCTCTCTCCAACAGCACGGTGGACGCGCCGATGGACATGGGGAAGACCAGCAGCCCGCCGAGCCCGAAAGTGAAGGCCAGCGGCGGGCTACCGATGAAGACATCATCTGCCGTGGCCCGCAGCACATG
>CAYSOD010000835.1:0-1643 GCA_964432385.1 uncultured Rubrivivax sp. | reverse complement strand
GAGGTCGCGGGTTCCGAAGGAAAAGCGCTCGTAGGCGTGGATGCCGTCCTGGCCAATCGTGGCGATGAACAGGCCGGCGATGCCCGTGATCCAGCCCTTGAGGGCGTCGCCGCCTGTCAGCGTGGCCGAGATGATGACGCCGAAGATCGCGAGCCAGAAGAACTCGTAGGCGCCGAACTTCAGGGCCAGGTCACCCAACAGCGGCGTGAACAGGGCCAGGAAGAACATGCCGATCAACGTGCCCATCACCGAGCCCGTGGTGGCAATGCCCATGGCACGGCCGGCCTGGCCTTGCCGGGCGAGCGCGTAACCATCCAGGCAGCTGGCTGCTGACGCTGGCGTGCCGGGGATGTTCAGCAAGATGGCGCTGCGGCTGCCGCCGTAGATCGCACCCACGTAGGTGCAGATGAGGATCAGCAGCGCCTGCGCTGGAGGCAGCTTGATGGTCAGGGTGGTCATCAGCGCCACGCCCATCGTGGCCGTCAGGCCTGGCAGGGCGCCAATCACCACGCCCACCAGTGAAGAAGCCAGGGCGAAGAAGATGGACTGCGGCGTCATGAACGACGCCAGCGAATGCCCGAAGGCGATGAGGCCGTCGAACATCAGGGCAGCCTGACCAGGAAGATGTGCTGGAACGACAGCGTGACGATGGCGCTCCAGGCCGCGCCGTAGACGCTGGCGCGTGTCCACTGCGCACGGGGCGAGCGGCCCAGACCTGCTTGCCGCTCACGGTCGAGCAGGCCCACGAAGGCCGTGATGAAGACGAAGGTGCCCAGCCAGAAGGGCAGGCCGATGCCAACCAGCACCAGCGCGTACGCCAGCGTCAGCGCGAAGACCGCAGCCATGTGGCGCCACTCCCCTTGCCCGCTGCGCACTGCCCGGTCATCGCCGTCGTTCATCGGCCCCGTGCTGCCCAGGGCGCCACGGCGTAACGAGCGCAGCGCCAGCACCACGCCCAGCAGCACGATCAAGGCCCCCAGCAGCCCGGGCACCAGGCCCGGGGCTTCATATGGGTTGATGTTCAGGCGCTCCAGTCGGTCCATGCGCCAGGCACCGATGGCCACCGCTGCGCCAAAGGCGATCCACAACGCGGCAGCCACCAGGTCGGCGCGGGGCGAGGCCTCGTCGCTGTCGGGTTGCGCAGGGCGTTGCGTGGCGGGCGGGGTGTCCATCGGCTCAGCTCAGCGCATCGCCTGCTCAGGGCTTGGGAATGCCCACAGTGTCCGGCGCCACCTTGGTCTTGCCACCTGCGTGCAGCAGCCAGGCGTTGGCCTGCACGGCGGGGAAAGCGGCCGTTTGCGCCGCCTCACCCGCGGCTGGGGCGAAGAGGGCGCCGCGGTTGGCGGCGTACTTCTTCAACGCCTCGTTGTTGACGATGTGCTCAGCCCAGGCCTTCTCCACCGTCGCCACCACTTCTGCTGGCACGCCCTTGGGGATGAAGATACCGAAGTAGTTGGGCGGGGCCTTGAAGCCGGCGATGGTCTTGCTGATGGGCTCGATCACGCCGAAACCTTCGATCTCCAGCGGCCGGTCGCTGACGGTGGCCAAGGGGCGCAACCGCTTGCCGCGGATCATCTCGGCCTGCTCCACGGCCAGCTGCGTGGTCACCTCGGTCTCACCCGAGACGGTGGCCACCACCGCGG
>CAYSOD010000834.1:0-1643 GCA_964432385.1 uncultured Rubrivivax sp. | reverse complement strand
GGGGCGCGGGCCCCCCCCGGACGGGCCTTAGCGGCGCCCCGGGCCCCGGCGCCCGGGCGGGGGGCGGCCGCCTCGGCGCCTGCGCTGGAGTTCCAGGCCCGCGAGGTCGTCACGCCCCAATGGACGCCCATGCCCTTGAGCTTGAGCTTCTCCGGCCCCTTGACCGCGCCCTCCACGGCCACGGTGCGCTCCCGGGCCATGGGCACGCTGCAATCACTGAATGTGACGGAAGGCAGCCGGGTCCAGGCCGGACAGGTGATCGGGCGCGTGGACGCTGCCGATGCCGCCAGCCGGGTGGCCGAGCGCGGGGCCCTGCTCGAGTCCGCTCGTGCCGCTTTGGCGCAGGCCGAGCGCTCGTTGGCGCAAAACGAATCGCTCGCCGCGCAGCGCTTCATTGCGCCGGCCGCGGTGGACAGCTCCCGGGCGGCAGTGGAGACCGCGCGGGCCCAGCTGGCGGCCGCACAGGCAGCCCTGGCAACGACCCAGTTGTCGCTGGCCGAAGCCGCCATCGTGGCGCCCATCTCGGGCATCGTGGCCAAGCGCCATGTGCTGCCTGGTGAAAAGATCGGCATCGAGCAGCAGGTGGTCACCATCGTCGATCTGCGCGAGCTGGAACTGGCGGGCTTGGTGCCCACCCATGAAGTGGGCCGTCTGACCCCGGGCATGTCGGTTCAGGTGAGTGTGGAGGGCGTGGCCGAGCCCGCGGCAGGCCGCATTGCACGCATTGCACCGGCGGCGGAGCCGGGTTCGCGGGCGATAGGGGTGACGGTCGCGTTGCCCAATGCCAGGGAGCGCCTGCGCGCTGGGCAGTACGGCATGGTCAAGGTGCAGGTGGGTGATGACAAGCCACGGCTGTCGCTGCCCGATGCCGCCATCATGTCCAGCGCGGGCCAGCACCAGGTGTGGACCGTGGACGCGGGTGTGCTGCGGCGCCGTTCCGTGACCCTGGGGCGACAGGACGCCGCCAGCGGCCGCGTGGAGGTGGTCGAAGGCCTGCCCGAAAACGCCCAGGTGCTTGCGGCACGGTACGACAACCTGCGGGAGGGAACGCGCGCGACGGTGATGCGGTCTACCGCAGAAGACCCACGGCAAGCGCCCGCCGCGGGCGCTGCACTGCCCACCGCTGCAGCCTCCCGCTGAGCGCACAGGACCCGCCCCATGTGGATCACCCGCGTCTCCATCCAGAACCCCGTCTTCGCCGCCATGGTGATGACGGCGCTGTGCGTCATCGGTCTGTTTTCCTGGCAGCGGCTGGGCGTGGAGCAGATGCCCGACATCTCCTTCCCTGGCGCCTACATCGAGGTGTCCTACCCCGGGGCCTCACCGGAAGCCGTGGAGCGCGAAGTCACCAAGCTGGTGGAGGAAGCCGTCAACAGCGTGGCCGGCATCAAGCGCATCACCTCGCGCAGCCTGGAAGGGCGCAGCCAGACCAGCATCGAATTCGTACTGGACGCCGACATGGCGCGCGGCATGCAGGACGTGCGCGACCGCGTGGCCGCCGTGCAGGCGGCCTTTCCGCGGGACGTCAAGGCGCCCACCATCGCGCGCTTCAACAGCGACAACAACCAGCCAGTGGTCAACCTGGCCCTGCTGTCGGCCAGCCGCAGTGCCCGCGAACTCTCGGTGATGGGCGAGCAGCTGGT
>CAYSOD010000833.1:0-1645 GCA_964432385.1 uncultured Rubrivivax sp. | reverse complement strand
CGGCACCAACGTCACGCAGCACCTGCTCCGGTGCAACAACTACACCGACTGCGACGTGGTGACGCTGAACACCAGCTACACCCACACGCCATTCACCGCGCGCGTCGAGACCATGATGCGCTCGATCGCCGACAAGATCGCCACGCGCACGGCGATCCCGAACAACTCGGCCGAAGTCGGCTTCGTCAACCAGACCACCGAGCCGGTCTACAAGATGCTCTCGATCGGCGCGACGATCCCCGGTTCCGGGCTGTCCGACAGCCTGATCGCCCAGTACCGCGACGTGATCGCGGCCGACTACGCCTACGTCTTCCTGGAGCGCAACCTGCGCGTGGGCATGGCAGCCCTCGACAAGGACTACACCCTGCAGCAGACCCAGCGGGATCGCGCCAACCTGGTGAGGCAGCGGGCCCAGACCATGCTGCTGCAGTTGTCGCAGGAGAAGAACCTGCTGTACCAGAAGGTCGGCTCGTTCCGGGCGGTATCCGGCCACCTGGAGCAGCTCGAGCGGCAGCTACGGTCGAGCATGCCCCAGCACGTGATGGACATGCTGGGGCAGCAGGCGGCCTTCCAGGCCCGCTGACACATCGGTCGGCAGGACCGATTCCGCGGGCACCAAGCCAGCAACCCGGAGTCGGGCCAATCCCCAGGAGCGACGCATGTGGGAGATCTACGCCTACCAGAACGCCGACAGCCTGTTCGGCATCTTCAACGCTGCGGCAGCCATCCACGGCTCTGGCGACTACATGGCGGCGGTCGCCGCCGTGGCCTTCTGCGGTTTCATCGCGGCGCTGGTGGCCTACGCCTTCGCGCCCGAGAAGCTCCAGGGTTGGAAGTGGCTGGCCACGGTGCTGCTGGTGTTCTCCGTCCTCATCGTGCCGCGGGTGACCGTGGGCGTCGTCGACAAGACCGGCGGATCCGCCGTGAAGGTGGTGGCCAACGTCCCCTTCGGCGTGGCCTTCCTCGGCAGCGTCACCAGCACGGTCGGGCACACGCTCACGGGCCTGTTCGAGACGGCATTCCAGGTCATCCCGGGCGTCGGCGCCCTGCCGAGCGAACTGAGCTACGAGAAGAACGGCCTGATGTTCGGCAACCGCCTCATCCGGGAGACAGGCGGCGTCGCCTTCCAGGATCCAAACTTCCGCACGGACCTGGTCAACTTCATCCACAACTGCACGATGTACGACCTGATCGACGGCACGGTCGGCACTACATCGGCGCCGAGCCCACGACGGCCATCGTCAACCCGGGTTACCGGGGGGGGGGGGAGGTGGAGAAGGCCATCGGCGAGGGCTAACAGGCTGTTGAAGTTCGGCGCTAGCCGGCTCTGCTGATAGTTGACTGCAATGGCGTTACCGACTCAGCGTGTCGGCTTCCCAGGGAAGCGATACCAGCTCACGCGGAAAAGGAGGGCCGCCATAGGCTCAATCAATCTTGCGGGACGGATTCGGGACCATTTCAACAGCCTGCTAACTCATCCACCGCGGCAAGGCCAAGACGCCCACCGCGCAGCAAGAGACCTGGCTCAGCAGGCGACAGGCCATCAAGCCGACCATCGGGCACACCAAGCACGACAACGGGGTGAAGCGCTGTTGGCTCAAGGGGGCCGAAGGTGACGTGCAAATCACCGTGCTCAGCGCTGCGG
>CAYSOD010000832.1:0-1654 GCA_964432385.1 uncultured Rubrivivax sp. | reverse complement strand
CCAGAGCATCGTGCAGGGCACCTATGAGACTTTCGTCGAGATGGGCCGCCAGCACTATGGCGGCGACCTCTCGGGCCGCTGGCTGCTGACGGCGGGCCTGGGCGGCATGGGCGGCGCTCAGCCGCTGGCGGCGGTGATGGCCGGCGCCTCGTGCCTGGCCATCGAGTGCCAGCCCTCGTCGATCGAGATGCGCCTGCGCACCGGCTATCTGGACCGCGCGACCGAAAGTGTCGACGAGGCCCTGGCCTGGATCGCGGAGTCCTGCGCGGCCAAGACGCCGATCTCGGTGGGGCTGCTCGGCAACGCCGCTGAACTGCTCCCCGAGCTCTTCCAGCGCGGTGTGCGGCCCGACCTGCTGACCGACCAGACCAGCGCCCATGACCCGGTCAACGGCTACCTGCCCGCCGGCTGGAGCCTGGCGCAGTGGCAGGCCGCACGGGCTGACGACACGCGCCATGCCGAGCTTCGCGAGGCCGCGCGCAGCAGCTGTGCGGTGCATGTGCAGGCCATGTTGGACTTCCAGGCCCTGGGCGTTCCCACGGTGGACTACGGCAACAACATCCGCCAGGTGGCGCTGGATGCAGGCGTGAAGAACGCGTTTGACTTCCCGGGCTTCGTGCCCGCCTACGTGCGGCCGCTGTTCTGCCGCGGCAAGGGACCGTTCCGCTGGGTGGCGCTGTCGGGTGACCCGGACGACATCCGCAAGACCGACGCCAAGATGAAGGCGCTGTTCCCGCAGGACACCCATCTGCACCGCTGGCTGGACATGGCGGGCGAGCGCATCGCCTTCCAGGGGCTGCCTGCGCGCATCTGCTGGATCGGCCTGGGCGAGCGCCATCGCGCCGGCCTGGCCTTCAACGAGATGGTGCGCTCGGGCGAGCTGAAGGCGCCCATCGTCATCGGCCGCGACCACCTGGACAGCGGCTCGGTGGCCAGCCCCAACCGCGAGACCGAGGCCATGCGCGACGGCTCGGATGCCGTCTCCGACTGGCCGCTGCTGAACGCGCTGCTCAACACCGCGGGTGGCGCCACCTGGGTGAGCCTGCATCACGGAGGTGGCGTGGGCATGGGCTACTCGCAGCACTCGGGCGTGGTGATCGTCTGCGACGGCACTGACGCCGCGGCGCGGCGCATCGAACGCGTGCTGTGGAACGACCCCGGCACGGGCGTGATGCGGCATGCGGATGCGGGGTACGAGGATGCGGTGGCCTGTGCGCGGGAGCGGGGGTTGGATTTGCCGATGGTGGGTTCTTGACGTGCACATTCATCGTGGGCAAGTTCGCCTGGAGGGCAGTTGTCTTCCGGTTGTACGGCTGTGCTTCGCTGGCACGGGTGTCAGGGGCACTGTGCTCCGCTCATGTCCTCCGCCGTCGGCCTGGGGCCGCCGGCTCCCCCCTTTACTTCGCTCCGCACAGCACCCCTGCCACCCGCGCTGGTCGGCATTTCGGCTCGCCACGATCCACCGGGCTACTGCGTTGTTTGAGCGCTGTGAGGCAGGCAGGCTCGGGAGGGTGGGGAACTGTCGCAGCGAAGTAAAGGAGGAGGGGCGGGCATCGCCCGGCCCGGGGGACATGAGCGGAGACAGTTCCCCGCCCTCCCGAGCTAGCGAAGACTCCAACCGCCAATGAGCCGACCAAACCAACTCATGATCCTG
>CAYSOD010000831.1:0-1656 GCA_964432385.1 uncultured Rubrivivax sp. | reverse complement strand
GTGTTTGCGCGTCATGCGCTGCCCTGGGTGGGCTCTTGCGGGGCGCTGGACATGGCCAACTTTGGCGCCTGGGACAGCGTGCCCGAGCGCTTCCGCTCCCGGCGCCTGTACCGCCACAACCCCACGGTCACGCTGATGCGCACCACGGCCGAGGAGTGCCGCGCCATCGGCGAGTTCCTGGTGGCCAAGATCAACGCAATGCGCGGGCCTGTGCGATTCCTGATTCCCGAAGGCGGTGTCTCGGCCATCGACCGGCCGGGCCAGCCTTTCCACGACCCCGAGGCCGACCGCGTGCTGTTCGAGACCATCGAGAAGGGCTTTCGCAGCGGCGCCGACCGGCGCCTGATGCGCCTGCCCCACCACATCAATGACGAGGCCTTTGCCCAGGCGCTGGTGGCTGCCTGGCGCGAGGTCAGTGCCGGCCGCGAAGCCCGGCGCGCTTGAAGCCAGGCGTAGCCCAGGCCCCTGCAGGAGAAGACAACGCATGCCCAGGATTGCAAGAAAGGAACTGCTCAAGCGCTTGCGCGCCAAAGTGGCCCGCGGCGAGCCCATCATCGGCGGTGGTGCCGGCACGGGCCTGTCGGCCAAGTGCGAAGAGGCTGGCGGTATCGACCTGATCGTGATCTACAACTCCGGCCGCTACCGCATGGCCGGGCGCGGCTC
Source organism: uncultured Rubrivivax sp. (assembly GCA_964432385.1). Classification (GTDB taxonomy): domain Bacteria; phylum Pseudomonadota; class Gammaproteobacteria; order Burkholderiales; family Burkholderiaceae_C; genus Rubrivivax. The sequence goes on along the minus strand of CAYSOD010000831.1, from coordinate 993 downwards.
GCTGGCCGGCCTGCTGGCCTACGGCAACGCCAACGAGATCGTGTGCGACATGGCGCGCGAAGTGCTGCCCGTGGTGCGCCACACGCCTGTGCTGGCGGGAGTGAACGGTACCGACCCCTTCATGATCCCGGACCAGTTCCTGCGCCGCCTGATCGACCTGGGGTTCTCTGGCGTGCAGAACTTTCCGACGGTGGGCTTGATCGACGGCACCTTCCGGGCCAACCTGGAGGAAACGGGCATGGGCTACGGACTGGAGGTGGACTTCGTCGCCCGTGCCCACCAGGCCGACATGCTGACCACGCCTTATGTCTTCAACGAGGACGAGGCGCGTGCCATGACCAAGGCCGGCGCTGACATCGTGGTGTGCCACATGGGGCTGACCACCGGCGGGGCCATCGGGGCGGAGACCGCGCTGAAGCTCGCGGATTGCGTCGACCCCATCAACCGGTGGACGGCCGCCGCGCGCAAGCTGCGCCGCGACGTGCTGGTGCTGTGCCACGGCGGGCCGATTGCCACGCCCGAAGACGCACGTTTCATCCTGCAGCATTGCCCCGGCTGCGATGGGTTCTACGGGGCCAGTTCCATGGAGCGCTTGCCCACTGAGGTGGCGCTCACCGAGACCACCCAGGCCTTCACGCGCATCCGGCGTGAAGCCGCGGCCGCCACGGCGGTCGCCCGCAAGTCAAGCAAGAGGAGAGCACCATGACCGGCGCTGAATTCGGCAGCTTCATTCTGGGTCTGATCGTCGTCGCGATCGTTGTCGCGATCGGCGTGTGGCTGCTGCACTGGCTGTACCTGCGCAGCTCCAAGGAGCGGGCGTTCGTCCGCACGGGCCTGGGCGGGCAGAAGGTGGTGGTCGATGGCGGTGCCTTCGTCCTGCCCATCGTGCACGACGTCATACCGGTGAACATGAACACGCTGCGCCTGGAGGTGAGCCGCGGGCGTGACAAGGCGCTCATCACCAAGGACCGCATGCGTGTGGACGTGATAGCC
>CAYSOD010000830.1:0-1656 GCA_964432385.1 uncultured Rubrivivax sp. | reverse complement strand
GCACCCAACATCGAGTTCTACGAGCTCAACCCGCCGCGCAACCCGGCACGCGCGCCCTGGGCGCGCCCGGCGCCCGACGTGCTGAACTACAGCTACCGCGACTACGGCAACCGCGTAGGTTTCTGGCGCATGTTCGACGCCATGGAGCGCTGCGGCGTGCGCGGCAGCGTGTCGCTCAACGTGGCGGTGTGCCAGCACCACCCCGAGGTGATCAAGGTCTGCGCCGACGCCGGCTGGGAGTTCTACTCCCACGGCACCTACAACACGCGCTACCTGATGGGCATGAGCGAGGCGCAGGAACGCGCCGTCATCCAGGACTCCATCGACACCATCCGCGACCACACCGGCCAGAAGCTCGACGGCTGGCTCGCGCCGGCGCTGACCTACACCGAGCGCACCATGGACCTGGTGGCCGAGATGGGCCTCAGCTACGTGTGCGACCTGTTCCACGACGACCAGCCCGGCCCGGTGAAGGTCAAGCAGGGGCGCCTGGCCAGCATCCCCTACTCTCTGGAGATGAACGACACCATCGTCTACAACGTCAACCTGGTCTCGCCACGGCGTTATGGAGACATCCTCAAGCGCCAGTTCGACCGCCTGTACCAGGAGGGCGAGCGCTCGGGCACGGTGATGTGCATCCCGCTGCACCCGTACCTCATCGGCCAGCCCTACCGCCTGGCCGCCTTCGAAGAGGCGCTGGCCTACATCGCCGACCATGAGGGCGTGTGGCTGGCCACCGGCCGCGAGATCGCGCAGCACTTCAACACTCACTACCACGACGCCTTCGCCGCGGCGGCCGAGCCCATTGGTGAAGCGAGCGGAGGCGCAGCATGACCACACCCACCTTGCCCGCCGATTACCTCGACTACCCGCTGCGCCGCCATGGCATGGACCATGACCGCTACGACTGGTCCATGCTGCCGCAGCGCCCGCCCGTGGCCTGGCCGGGCGGCGCCCGCATCGCGTTGTGGGTCACCGTCTCGCTGCAGTGGTTCCCGCTGAACATGAAGGGCCAGCCCTTCAAGCCGCCGGGCGCCATGCAGACCGCCTACCCGGACCTGCGCCACTACACGCTGCGCGACTATGGCAACCGCGTGGGCATCCACCGCGTGATGCAGGCCCTTGGGCGCCACGGCATCCGCGCCTCCGCCCCCTGCAACGCGGCCGTGGCACAGCGCTACCCCTCGCTCGTCAAGTCCTGCCTGGACCAGGGCTGGGAGCTGCTGGGCCACGGCCTGGACATGGACCACCTGCACCACGGCGCGCTGCCGGTGGAGCAGGAGCGCGCCTGGATCGCGCAGTCGCTGGACATCCTGCAAGCCGCCTCCGGTGCGCCCGTGCGCGGCTGGCTCTCGCCGGCCAAGTCGCAATCCCACACCACGCTGGACCTGCTGGCCGACGCCGGGCTGGACTATGTGTGCGACTGGGTGAACGACGACATGCCCTACCCCGTGCGTACGGTGAGCTCAAACCAAAGTGCCTTGGCGCCCTCGCCCGCGCACTACCAGCATGCGCCCGGGCAGGGCGGTACCGCAGGGGTGACAGCCGGCCGGGGGCTGGTGGCCATGCCGCACCCCATCGACATCGACGACCACACCATCCTGGTGCAGAACCACCACACCGAGGACGACTTCCGTGACACGCTGATCGACCAGT
>CAYSOD010000829.1:0-1656 GCA_964432385.1 uncultured Rubrivivax sp. | reverse complement strand
GGCCGAATGTGGACATCTCGGCCATCGACCCGCTGGCACCGAAATACGCCGAGTGGGCCGAGAAGGCCAAGACCTATGCCACGGCCGATACCGTGAAGGCCGAGACCCTGCCCTTGGGCGGCGACCGGCTGGGGCGTGATGTGTTGTCCAAGGCCATCAAGGGCACCGAAATCTCGGTCTTCGTGGGTGGGCGGGCCGCCTTGGTGGCCACCTTCCTGGGCACGGTCTTGGGCGCCTTGTCGGGCTACCTGGGCGGCAAGGTTGGCGACTTCTTCGAGTGGCTCTACAACGTCTTCGAAGCCGTGCCCGGCATCCTGTTGATCTTCGCGTTTGCCGCCGTGTTTGGCCGCGGCATCGGCACCGTGGTGCTGATCCTGGGTCTGACGGGCTGGACCGGTCTGTACCGCCAAGTGCGGGCGGAGTTCATGAAGCACCGCTCACGCGAGTACGTGCGTTCGGCCGAGGCCATTGGTGCTTCGCAAGTGGCGCGCATGTTCAAGCACATCTTGCCCAACATCTCACACGTCATCCTGGTTCGCATGGGCCTGCTCGTGGTGGGCTTCATCAAGAGCGAGGTCATCCTGTCTTACCTGGGCCTGGGCGTGGGCATCGACGATGTGTCCTGGGGCACGATGCTGTCTGAGGCACAGGCTGAACTCATCCTGGGCTACTGGTGGCAGTTGGTCTCGGCCACGGCCTTTATGTGCGTGTTCGTCACCGCCTTCTCGCTGATGGCCGACGCGGCGTGTGATGCGCTGGATCCCAAGTTGAGGGGGCTCGAATAATGCTGCTCAGCATCCAAGACCTCGCCGTTTCCTTCCGCATGGGCAAGGTGGGCGGCGTGACCCAGCGCCAGCATGCCGTGGGCCGAGCCGGCACCACGGTCAGCTTCGACATTCCCGAGAACACGACCGTGGCCCTGGTGGGCGAGTCGGGCTCGGGCAAGTCGGTCACGGCCATGTCCATCCTCAACCTGCTGCCCGACAACGCCGAGCGCAGCGGGCGCATCCTGTGGCAAGGCCAGAACCTGATCGACACGCCGCTGCATGAGCTGCAGCACCTGCGTGGCCGCGAGATCGCCTGCGTCTTCCAAGACCCCATGAGCTCGCTCAACCCGGTGTTCACCGTGGGTGATCAGTTGATGGAGCCGCTGATCAAGCACATGGGCCTGAGCCGCAAGCAGGCGCTGGCCCGTGCCGAGGAACTGCTGGTCGAAGTGGGCATGCCCGAGCCCAAGCGCCGCCTGGGTGTGTACCCGCACGAGATGTCCGGCGGGCAGCAGCAGCGCGTGATGATCGCCATGGCCCTGGCCTGCGAACCCAAGCTGCTGATCGCCGACGAGCCGACCACCGCTTTGGACGTGACCATCCAGCGCCAAATCCTGGAGCTCATCGCCAAGCTCAAGAGCAAGATGAAGATGAGCGTGCTGTTCATCAGCCACGACTTGGGCGTGGTGGGCGAGATCGCCGACCACGTGGTGGTGATGCGCAACGGCATCGTGCGCGAGCAAGGTCCCGTGGCGCGCATCTTCAGTGCACCGCAGGACGACTACACCAAGGCCCTGTTGGCCTGCCGCCCCAGCCTGACCGAGAACCCGGCGCGCTTGATGGTCATTGACGAACACATCGCCGCCAGCAAGGCCGCCGCCGAGGGCCG
>CAYSOD010000828.1:0-1659 GCA_964432385.1 uncultured Rubrivivax sp. | reverse complement strand
GCACATCCACCGCATCGGGCGCACCGCGCGGCAGGTCGCTGCCGGCGTGGCTGTGAGCTTCATTGCCGCCGACGACCCCGCCCAGGAAGCCCACTTCCGCCTGATCGCAAAGCGCCAGGTGCAGCGGGTAGCACGCGAGCAGGTGGCGGGCTTCGAGACCGCGTCAGGGAAGTCCAGGCCCGCGAGCGGCATTGACATCGACTCCAGTGCAGCCACAAGCAGCGCCACCGCAAACCCTTCAGAGGCCGATGACACGCCCAGCGCGCGCAAGGGCCTGGATCCAAACGGCGGCCTCAAGGGCCGGCGCAAGAGCCGCAAGGACAAGCTGCGCGAGGCGCTGGCCTCTCCAGGCGTACCTCGCCAATAGCCCCGCACTGACCGCAGCAGGACCAGAGCTGCCTGGCGCACCACCGGGCTGCGCGCCCGACCACCGATGTACTGAACACCCCATGACCACTGACCCGACCGCATTGACACCCGCGGGATCGCCTCCCGGCGCCCTGGACTTCGCCCGCCTGCCCTTGGCACCGCACGTCCTGGCCAATCTGAAGAGCCTGGGCTACACCCAAATGACGCCCATCCAGGCAGCCACCCTGCCCCTGGCCCTGGCCTGGCGCGACCTGATCGCCCAGGCCCGCACGGGCAGCGGCAAGACCGCGGCCTTTGCCCTGGCGCTGCTGGCCAACCTGAACCCACGGCGCTTTGCCGTGCAGACCCTCGTGCTGTGCCCCACGCGCGAGCTGGCCGAGCAGGTGACGCAGGAAATCCGCCGCCTGGCGCGGGCCGAGGACTCCATCAAGGTGCTCACGCTGTGCGGCGGCGCCACCATGCGCCCGCAGATCGCGAGCCTCGAGCATGGCGCGCATGTCGTGGTGGGCACGCCCGGCCGCATCCTGGACCACCTGGAGCGGCAGACCCTGAACCTGGAAGCGCTGAACACCCTGGTGCTGGACGAGGCTGACCGCATGCTGGACATGGGCTTTGCCGACGACATCGCCCAGGTGGTGCGCGCGTGTCCGAAGACCCGTCAGACCCTGCTGTTCTCGGCCACCTATCCCGAGGGCGTGATGGCGCTGGGCGCCCGGCACATGCGTGAGCCGCAGATCGTGCAACTGAAGGACACACACGCGCCTCAGACCATCCGCCAGCGCTTCTATGAGGTGCGGGAGGACGAGCGTCTGCACGCCGTGGGGCTGCTGCTCAACCACTTTCGCCCCGTGTCGACGCTGGCCTTCTGCAACACCAAGCAGCAATGCCGTGACCTGGTGGCCGTGCTGCAGGCCCAAGGTCTCGTCGCCCTGGAGTTGCATGGCGACCTGGACCAGCGCGACCGCGACCAGGTGCTGGTGCAGTTTGCGCAGCGCAGCTGCAGCGTGCTGGTGGCCACCGACCTGGCCGCCCGCGGCCTGGACTTGAGCCAGCTCGAAGCCGTCATCAACGTGGACATCTCGCCCGAGGTGGCCGTGCACACGCACCGCATCGGGCGTGTGGGGCGCATAGGACAGACTGGCCAGACGGGACAGGTGGAGAAGGCCAACATCGCCGGCGACGAGGCACCCGCCGCAGCCTCGGGCTGGGCCTTCAGCCTGGCCAGCCTGGAGGAGATGGGCCGCGTGGGGCGCATCGAGGCGGCGCAAGGGGCTGAGGTCGATTGGCACC
>CAYSOD010000827.1:0-1660 GCA_964432385.1 uncultured Rubrivivax sp. | reverse complement strand
GGCGCCACGGGACAGCGCTGCAGCCTGGGTCAGCCGGCGCGTGGCGTCTCAGGCGGTGAGTCTAGTGTCCAGCCCTGTGCCTCGAAGCACCCCGAAGTCCGCACGCCTTCGCTTCCCGCAGGACCTGGATGGCAAGCCGCTGATTTTGCCCAGTGAGGACAGCGCGATTCGACCGGCCTTCGACCTGCTGCTGGAGGAGGCGCAGGTTCGCCCCGTGGTGCTGGCCGAGGTCGACGACATGGCGATGTTGCGCTTGCTGGCCCGCGAGACCGGCGCCCTGGCCTTGGTGCCGCCGGTGGTGGTCAGCGATGAATTGCGCAACGGGTTGTTGGTGGAACGCTGCAGCATTACCGAACTGCAGGAGCACTTTTACGCCATTACGCTCCGGCGGCGCTTCGCCCATCCTATGCTGCGCACCATGCTGGGGTTAAGTTAGCGCGGATATGCGCCTTAAGCCAATCTCCTCAGTCACCGGTTGATGATTGAAAGCCTGCGAAAGACATTTGATACCGATGTCTCGTACCTTCGACTATAAGGACTGGCCGATGGAAACGGAGTCGCAAGCCACGGGGTTCGGGCCGGAAAACATGATGGTGTCATATTGAAGACAATCGACCAACCCAAATGCTAAGTGGTGCTAACGCATGACTCAACTAGATTTACTGGACTTAGGTCAGTACGAACGTATCGTCCATCTTGGGTCAACCGTTAGCAAGCCATAGAGAAGCCCTGCAGCTTTCATCCGCCTCCCTCGCGCGCACGCGCACGCGACCCGAAAAGTCGCGGTTTATGAAAACGAGGTTAGGGGCGCGGTTTCCGTCGCGTCACTCGTAGAGATTGAGACCCCCTACCCCGTCCTGTTCAGTGGCCAACCATCGATACCGATGACCGGCTTGCGCTGTGCGCCACGCTCGACCGCGCTCTTGGTGGCGTGGCAGTTGTGGCACAGCGGCTGCAGATTGCTGATGGCGTCCGTGCCGCCCTGCTTCAGCGGCACGATGTGATCGACCTCGCAGGCCGCGCTCAAGCGGCCTTGCTGCAAGCAGCTCAGGCACCGTGGCTCAGCCGACAGCACCTGGCTGCGCAGAGCCAACCAGCGCCGGCCACGCATGCGGTTGATGGCCATAAACAAAAAGCCCGCTGACATCGCTGTCGCGGGCTGATTTCTTAGGGACGCTGCGGCCTGCCTACTGGCAACCGCGGCACTGAGTCGTTCTCAGGTGGCGCGATCCTGGCATGAATGTATTCAAATGTCAATCCGGTCGTGCCGACTACGTATTTGGTGATCAAACGCGTTGGGGATCGACGGCTCTCGGCCAGGAGCGGGCGGCCACCTCGATCACCTGAAACGGTCAGTCCAGAGGCCACTTGATCCAGGTTTGGTGCACCGGCTGCGTCAGTGGCTGTGCCGATGGTGTGCGTCAGGAAAGTGCGCATGCGAGTGGGTCAGGGGCTCGTGCTGATGCGGGTGCGAATGGCGGCCAGCGACGGGACCCTCTGCGTGCTCGTGCTGGTGGTGTTGTTCTGGAGGGCGAAGCTCCACGAGATCAAGCCGGAGGATTCTTATCACACCGACGAAGCGGCGACGGTCGCGTCGGCCGATCGGGCCGCGTGGGCGGCGTGCGCTACCACGGCGTGATCGACGACATGCGCGCCAGCA
>CAYSOD010000826.1:0-1666 GCA_964432385.1 uncultured Rubrivivax sp. | reverse complement strand
TGGGCCGGGCGCATCGGAGTTTCCGAGCCCACCCTCGTGCGCATGGAAGCCGGTGACCCCGGCGTGGCGATCGGAACCTACGCCACCGCGTTGTGGATGATCGGGCGGGCCCAGGCCCTGCCTGAACTGGCCGCACCGCAGCTCGATCTGGGGGCTCTGGAGAGTGAACTCCGCGTGGCTCGCCAGCGTGCTGTGCGAGCACCGGTTTCGCTGGAAGCTCGGCTGCGCTCCCCAGGTGCAGTGCCCGCTGATTCAAAAGGCGACTCCTGATGGCCGATGCGGGCTCCACCCCCTACCAGCCGCAGGACACCCTTTACCTGTGGTGGACGCAGGACCCTGCCAAGCCTGTCCTGATCGGCCAACTCCAGCTCGTCAGAGCCCTGCGGGGTGTCTCGCTGCGCTATGCGCCGGGCTGGCTGTCCTCGGGCTTCCCCCTGAGCGAAGACCTGCCGCTCAAGGACGGAGAGTTCTTGCCCTCTGGCCCAGAGACGGCGGCTGGTGCGGTGGATGACGCCCGGCCTGACCGATGGGGCGAACGGGTCATCCGCTTCCTGGACCGGCCCCCGCGGCTGTCCTTGATGGAGTACTTGTACTTTGCGGGGGACGAGCGATTCGGCGCACTCGGGGTGTCCACTTCGCCAGCCGAATACCTGCCGCGACGCTTTGGCCCCCTGCCGCAGTTCCCCGATGTGCCGCTGATCGATGAATTGGTGCAGAGGGTGCTGGCCGGTGAGCCTGTGTCGGAGGCGGACCGCCGCCTCATCGCACCAGGCGTCACGCTGGGTGGTGCGCGTCCCAAGGCCTTGTTGGAGTTGGACGGGCAGGCCTGGGTCGTGAAATTCGGCGAACCGGGAGACGTGGTGGATTCGCCCTTGGTCGAGCATGCCACCTTGACCCTTGCGGCCCGGGCGCACATTCATGTGGCGCAGACGCGGCCTATCCCTCTGGCGCGCGGACACGCGCTGGCGGTCAAGCGCTTTGATCGCTCGTCACTGCCGGGTGGCTCGAGGCGTCACCACGCGCTCTCAGCGCAGGTGGCGCTCAAGGCCGCCGGTGCCAGCCTGGGCTACCCTGAACTGGCCCAACTCCTGCGCCGCCGCGGCTTGGCCGCCAGCATGAAGGGCCGCGCACAGATGGCCGAACTCTTCCGCCGAATGGTGTTCAACATCCTGATGGACAACACCGACGACCACGAGAAGAACCACGCGCTGCTGATGACCGACCGCGGTGAACTGGAGCTGTCGCCAGCCTTCGACGTGCTGCCCTCTGGCCATGCCTTGGGCTTTCAACAACTTCGCGTCGGAGTGGACGGCACGGACGCCACCTTGGCAAACGCCCTGTCAGAACACGCGCAGTTCGGGCTCAATCGCCGTGACGCCGAAGCGCAGGTACGCCAAGTGGTGGCGGTGGTGGCGACGTGGAAGACGCACTTTGCCGAGGTCGGTGTCAACCCCTCAGACATAGAGTCCCTGGCCCAGCAGATCGACCGGCCCTTCCTGGCGGATCAACGCAGGGTTTGGGGTGGGGTAGTCCCGTGAACTGACTCGTCCGCAGCGTAGGCTGCCGACGATGGCGCACCGTGCGTACCTGACAGCAGGCCCTCAAGCCCCGGCCAGCAGGCTCTCGTAGGGAATCTTCAAGCCGTCGTGCAGGCGCTTGACCATCC
>CAYSOD010000825.1:0-1668 GCA_964432385.1 uncultured Rubrivivax sp. | reverse complement strand
GATCCTGCACTCCCGGGTCGGACGTGTACTGCTGGCCATCCGCCAAAACGAGGCCTTGATCGAAGCCGCAGGTGTACAGACCTGGCGCTACAAGTTGTTGGCTTTCGTCGTCAGTGCCAGCCTTGCTGGCTGGGCTGGCGCACTGTATGCCCACTTCATCGGCTTCTTGAATCCCGATGCTTTTGGTGTCGACCACTCGCTGAATGCGATCCTCGCCGTGATCCTTGGTGGTAGCGGGACGCTTTCAGGACCGGTCCTCGGTGCCTTCGCGGTGGTGTTCTTGCCTGAGTATTTGCGCGTCGCCCAAGACTATCGACTCGTGGTTTACGGCTTTATCCTCGTGGCGGCAACAATCTTCATGCCCCGCGGTCTGGTGCCGCTGGTCGTCAGTGGCCTGCGCGCCTTGGCGGCACGCATCCATCGCAAGCCACGGTGATCATGCTCACGGCCGGCGAAACCCGCATCGTTGACGCTGCGAGGGACTTCGCGGCTGCTCACGTTACGCCCCACGCCCGGGCTTGGGAGTCTGGGTCTGCGGATAGCCGTGCGACCCTGTTTGCAGCTGGTGCAGCGGGGTTGCTCGGGCTCGAACTGCCTGTGGAACATGGCGGATCGGGTGTGTCCTTTGGCTGTAAGCGGCAAGTAGCCGAGATCCTGGCGGGCGCCGACTTTGGCCTGGCGATGTCGGTGGTCAACACCCACAACGTGGCTAACCATCTCGCCCGCGCAGCCGCACCAGAAGTGGCAAGCCGCTATGTGCCAGCGCTCTTGTCAGGGCAGCGCAGCGGCTGCACAGCGCTCACCGAGCCCGGCGCGGGCTCGGACTTCTCAGCCATCGCCACGCTGGCACGTAAGGTCGGCGACGCGTGGCAGCTCGATGGGCAAAAGGCCTGGATCGTCAATGCTGCCCACGCTGATGTGATGGTTGTGTACGCACAAACCGAGCCCGGTAGCGGCGCTCGCGGCATTGCTGCTTTTGTCGTCGACGGCACCCGCAGCGGGTTCGTCCGGGAAGCGCGCGCCGACACCGCTGTGGCGAGGAGCATCGATACCGGCAGCTTCATTCTGCACGGCTATCGGGCAAGCCCGGACGAACTGTTGCACCCACCGGGCGAGGCCTTCAAGGCTGCGCTCGCATCGATCAACGGCGCGCGAACGTATGTCGCGGCTATGTGCTGCGGCATGGTGCAAGAGTGTTTGCGCTTGGCAGGCACTTACGGCGCTGAGCGTCACACCTTTGGCAAGCCCTTGCACGAGCATCAGGGCTGGCGCTGGTGCTTGGCGGATGCCGTAATCGACCTCACAGCGGCCCGCCTGATGGTCGACGCCGCTGTCGAGCTGATCGACGATGGCCACGATGCCCAGACCGCGGCTGCCCAAGCTAAGGTCTTTGCGACCCGCATGGCAGGCCGCCACATAGCAGCGTTGATGCACGCGATGGGTGCAGAAGGCCTGCTCGCAAAGCTTCCTTTCACTCGCCATCTGGCGGCGGCCCAGGTGGCTACGCTGGTGGATGGTTCAACTGAGATGTTGCTCGAACGCGTGGCCCGCGGCCTGCGCAGCACCAGATAGCGAGAGATCAACCGTCGAGCGACGAACAGCCAAGAGAGATTGCGATGCGCGTTTTCCAGATTGAGGAAGAGTGGGGCATGGACCACCTGCGCTTGT
>CAYSOD010000824.1:0-1671 GCA_964432385.1 uncultured Rubrivivax sp. | reverse complement strand
ACGCCGTTGAGGTACTGGGCCTCGTCGATGTAGCCGAAGAAGCTGCCGGTGTTGGCCGGGTGCTTGCCCTGCGTCCACAGCCCGCCGCAGTGGGCGAAACGCACCTCGGTGTTCTTACCGGCCACGGCCAGCATGTGCGGGTCGAAGTAGCCGAAGGAGGTGGGGAACAGCAGCTTGGCGCCGTCTTGCGAGATCATGCCTTGCATGCTCTTCTGAACGGCCTGGGTTTCCGGGACGTTCTCTTCTTCCAGCACCTTGACGCCGGCCATCTTCTTCAGTTGCGCCACGCCCTCGGCGTGTGCCTGGTTGTAGCCGAAGTCGTCACGCGGGCCCACGTAGATGGCGCCCACGGTGATGGGGGCCTGGGCGAAGGCCTGGCGCAGCGCGCCGGGCAGGGCCAGGCTGGCGCCGCCCAGGGCGCCGGCGGTCAGCAGGCGGCGGCGCGAGGCGTCTGACAGGGTGAGGATGCGGTCGTTCATGGTGAAGGCCTTTCTGGATGAGGAGGTCGGTTGGGGAGGGAAACGAGAGGGAGGTCGATCGGGTTGAAGAAGTGCGATGGGGGCCTGGAGAAGAGAGGCTTCAGGCCAGGTCCACCACGCTGACATGCGCCGCCACCACGCGCCAGCCTTCGGGCATGCGCACCCAGGTCTGGCTCTGGCGGCCTGTGCGGGTGCTGCCGATGCGGGAAAACTCGGTCATGGCGGTGGCGTGATCGCGGCCGTAGGTGGTGATGACCGTGCGACGCAACGTCCGTGCCAGCCCTGTGGATGGGCGCGCATGGCGAAAGGCCCGGATTTCCTCAATGCCGTACAGGTTCTCGGCCGCGCCGTAGCGCACGGTCTGCGGGCTGGTCCAGAACAATTCGTCCAGCACCTCCACGCGGTTGTTCACCAGGGCGTCCTCGTAGCGTGCGAACACCGCGGTCACTTCATCGACGATGTCGGGCAGGTTGATCTGCATGGGGGCTCCGGGCTCTCAGGCCTTGGTCAGGAGGGCAGGGTTCTCAGCCACTGGCGCGGATACCTTGCCGGTGGCTTCCAGATGGCGCGCTACGCGCAGGCACAGGTCTTCACGCCAGGGCGCTGCAATGACTTGCACGCCAATGGGCAGGTGCGGCGCAGCGGGGTCGCAGCCCCACACCGGCACCACGGCCACGGGCAAGCCGATGCACGAGATCGGCTGCGTCAGCAGCCCCATGCTGGCGCGGGCGTTCAGGCGCTGGCCGTTGATCTCCAGCCACTCGCTGCCGATGGGCAGGGCGGTGCAGGGCGTGGCGGGTGCCAGCACCACGTCCACGTCCCGGAAGGAGGCGGCCACCTGCTCGGCAAACCAGCGACGCAGGCGCTGTGCCTGCACCACCCAGGCTGCGGGCAGCAAGGCGCCAGCGAGGAAACGGTCGCGCGACAGCGGCTCGAAGTCCTGCGCTCGCTTACGCAAGTCTGGCAGGTGCAGGGCACCGCCTTCGGCATTGGTGATCATGAAGGCCGCCGTGCGCGCCCGGTCCACTTCAGGCCAGGGCACCAGGCGGCTGGTGCCCAAGGCCTGCGCCACCCGCGACACAGCCTCCAGCGCTGGCGGCAGCGCCTGGGTCTGGAACCACCCGTCCAGCACCCCAATGCGCAGTCCTTCCACGCCATGTTCAAGCGTGGGTGAAGTCAGTTCCACGGGGCG
>CAYSOD010000823.1:0-1672 GCA_964432385.1 uncultured Rubrivivax sp. | reverse complement strand
CGGGCGACATGGACGTGGCCATTGCCATCCGCACGGGCGTGGTGAAGAACCAGACCCTGTACGTGCAGGCCGGCGCTGGCGTGGTGGCCGACTCCGTGCCCGAGCTCGAGTGGAAGGAAACCGAGGCCAAGGCGCGCGCAGTGCTGCGCGCCGCGGAGCTGGTGGAAGAGGGGTTCTGAGCGCCCCATGGCCCGGACGGAGCTTGGTCCACAGCCTTTCGAGAGCGCTGGCAAGCGTGATGGATCTGGCGCTTTGTTGAGAACGCTGAATCCGGGTTGGACGACGCCTTTCAGGCTGCTCTGATCCAGTTCTCCGTCAGCAACCCCGGCACCCTTTCGAACTCACCGAGGTTGTTGGTCACGAGCGTGAGCCCTTCGCTGCGGGCATGGGCGGCGATGTGCAGGTCATTCACGCCCATGGGCTGGCCCGCCTTCTCAAGCGCGCTGCGGATGGCGCCGTAGTGCTGCGAGGCCTTGGCCGTGTAGGGCAGCACTTCGAGCAGGCTTGCGAACTCTTCCACGACGGCCAGGTTCTGCGCCACTTTCGCGCTCTTCTCCGCGCCGTGGAAGAGCTCGCTCAGCGTGATGGCGGAGATCGCCATGCGGCCCGCGTTCTCGTTGAAGACACCCATCACCTCGATCGGACGCCGCTTGATGACGTAGATGACGATGTTGGTGTCGAGCAGGTACTTCAGCACCGCCTGCGCCCTGTCAGAGGGCTTCGCGTTCCGACTGTTGCTGAGAGGCGCGTTCGACCAAGAAGTCCTCGGACGCCTTTGGTCCGTTCAGAAAGAACTCGTCCCAGGTGTGACCCACCGGCGAGATGATGCGGTCCACGCCACGGGCGCGCACCTGGACCTTCTTCACGCCTTCAGGCAGACGCACATCGGCTGGCAAACGCACGGCCTGAGAGCGGTTGTTCGTGAAGACGGAGGTGATGCTCATGGGTGATCAGCCAAATGGGATATGCCAAAAGTATATGGCGCCAGGTGCTGCCCCCGCTGCCGCGGCAAGCCACTTCAGATCGGTTCCTGTGTTGAGATGCCCATTGACAGAGAGCCTTGTATTTGGACGCCATTGCGCTAGGTGCCTGGCGGATGGCTGAGCGTTGCCGAGGACTTGTCAAGAGAATTTCACACTTGGGCGGTGTACTCGGGTCAGTTCTCAACTGCCGAGCGCAACCATGTCCTCCCACACCCCTGAATTCGATTCCGTTTGCCACGACTCGTCCAACCCGCACTTCCAGGACGTCCTGAAAGAGGCGCTGGCCCTGCCCAGCCGCCGGGCCTTGCTGCGCGGTGGCCTGGGGTTGGCCAGCCTGGCGGTGCTGCCGGGCTGCGCCACCGTGATGGGCGGTGCAGGTGCTGGCCAAGCCAAGGCGCTGGGATTTCCCAGCGTGGCCAAGACCTTGGTGGACGATGTGACCCTGCCCCCTGGCTATCGCTACACCGTGCTGCACGCCACCGGCGATGCGCTGCGGTCTTCGGTCTCGCCCTATACCAACGCCGGGCAGGAAACCGACGACTGGTCCATGCGCGTGGGCGATCACCACGACGGCATGGACCTCTACTTCATCGATGACAAGGGCCGCTACACCGAGCGTGACACCGGCCGCGCGGTGCTGGCCGTCAACCATGAGAGCTCGGCCGACGCCTTCTTCATGCACCCCAACG
>CAYSOD010000822.1:0-1674 GCA_964432385.1 uncultured Rubrivivax sp. | reverse complement strand
AGGCCATCACCCGAATCGTGGCGCAGCACCTCGCCCAGAGCCTGTTCGGCATCTCAGGCCTCTTTGGGGGGAACTTCGGTGGCACGGTCAGCAAGTTCACGGGCAGTGTGTTCGGATCCATGTTCGGTCTTACTCCGGCGCCGGCGTCACCAGCAGGTGGCTCACTGCCCGGGCGAGCTACCGGCGGGGATGTGCTGTCGAGCCAGCCGTACTGGGTCGGCGAGAGAGGGCCGGAAGTGTTTGTGCCCAAGGGTGCGGGCTACATCGTGCCCACGGAGCGTCTGGCGGCTCTGGCGAACATGGCGGCCGCTGGCGCCATGGGTCCTGCAGGCCTGTGGAAGAGCTTGGCCGCGCTGCCCGCACGGGCCAATGGCGGGGATGTCATGCCCAACCAGCCCTACCTCGTGGGCGAGCGTGGACCGGAAGTGTTCCTGCCCTATGAGATGGGCTTTGGTGCGAGGCACGAGGACCGCTTTAGAGCAACGGGCGCGAACGTGGTCATCAACAACCACTTTGCTGCGGGCACCGACCTGCGCACGATCGACCAGGCGGCCAACCTCATCGGCCAGCGGGTGCAGCGCGCCATGCGGCGGAGCACTTAAGGAATCTCTGGGATGGCCTTCATTGAGTCGCCTCGATTTCCGGTGTCCATCTCCTACCACTCCAGCGGAGGTCCGGTGTGGAAGACCAAGGTCGTGCAGACCTCGAGCGGTCGCGAGCAACGCATCCAGACCTGGCAGGACGCCTTGCGCCGCTGGGATGCGATGGCAGGCGTCAGGACGGACGCCCAACTTCAAGAGTTGCACGCCTGGTTCTTGGTGGCCGCAGGCATGGCCAATGGCTTTCGGTTCAAGGACTGGAAGGACTACCAAGCGCCAAGCGGCAACAGCACGGGCATCGTCAACGCCACAGGCCTGGGCAATGGAACCTCGTCCGGTCAGCTCTACAAGCGCTACACCCTGGGCAGCAACAGCTACGTGCGCAAGATCGCCAAGCCGGTCTCGGGTTCTATCAGCGTGCTCAAGAACGGCACGCCGATGGCCCAGGGATCAGGTGCCAACCAGTTCTTGCTGGACAGCACGACCGGCATCGTGACCTTCTACGGCACATCGCCCACCAGCAGCGATGCCCTGTCCTGGACGGGTGAGTTCGATGTGCCGGCGCGCTTTGACACAGATGCCTTCAGTGCCAGCTACGAGGAACTCAACGCCTCAAGCGTGTCGCTGCCGATCGTGGAAATCCGGCTATGAGAACCATATCAGCGGCATTGGCCAACCACCTGGCCGGTGAGGTACTCACCGTGGCCACCCTGTGGAAGATCGTTCGAACCGATGGCCAAGTCTTCGGTTACGCGGACCATGACCAGAATCTAGTATTAGATGGACTGACCTACGCCAGCACCGGCGGCCACACCTCGTCGGCCATCGTGTGGTCGGACGACCTGTCCACCAGCAATCAAGAAGTCACCGCCGTCTTTGATGCTTCGGCCATCAACGCCCAGGATGTCGCCGCGGGCTTGTGGGACTACGCCGCGGTCACCCTGTACCTGGTGAACTACCAGGACCTCAGCGCCGGTGTCCTGCCCCTGACCACGGGCCTCCTGGGCCAAGTCACCACCAAGCGTGGCCAGTTCGTGGCCGAGCTGCGGGGCTTGGCGCAACTGCTGACCCACGA
>CAYSOD010000821.1:0-1678 GCA_964432385.1 uncultured Rubrivivax sp. | reverse complement strand
AGCGCATATCGCCTTCTCCTCCATGTTCAACCCCGGATCCCATCGCGGTGAAGTGATCGTCACCTTTCTGGCGTTACTGGAATTGCTTCGCCTGCATCAGATTGTCCTTCAACAGAACGATGCGTTTCATGGCAATGACCGCGCTGGGCGCGGAACAGGGGTTGACGACAGATCAGGATGTTAGGGCCGGGGTGCCAAATTCAAGTTGCGGGGGGCCGGCATACCCCCGCCAACGTCAGGGAAGCGAGACGGAGCCGGCATCCGCCGGACGCTTGGTCGAGGCCGGGCGGCGGCGCCGGGGCTTGCGGGCGGGCTTGGACGGCGCACCGGGTGGCTCTGCGGCCAGGCTTTGATCGGCTGCGGGCTGAGGTGCCGGCAGAAGACCTGGCTGAGCTGCTGCAGCCACCGCTGGCCGCTCGACCAAGGGTTCAGACACGGGGCGTGTCGTTTCTGCCTGGGTGGTCGCGCCTGGGACGGCCTCAACTGGCGGCTTGCGCCTGCCGCCGCGTGAACGGGTGCGGGCGGACCGCGTCTCAGCGGGCGCAACTGCCGGCAAGGGCGGTGTCTCGGGCACGGGCTGCGTCAGCGGCAATTCCTGCAGGGCGTCGGGGAGCGGAGCGACTTGCGGCGCCTCGAGCGGCGCCAGTTCCTCGGCCTTGCGTGGCGCGCGTCCCCGGTCTCGGCCTGCACCGCGCCCTTCGGTCTGCCCCTCGGCCTGAACAGCGGTGCGAACCTCGGGTCGCAGGTCGCCACGCCCTGCACCGCGGCCTTGACGGCGGGACTCGCCGCGCCCGTCACCCCGGCTCTCACCTCTGCTCTCACTCCGAGCTTCCCCTCGCCCATCGCTGCGGCCATTTCCACGACCCTCGGCGCGAGCGTCGCCTCTGCCCCCAGGTTTGGCCTTGCGGTGCTCCATGACTTCATAGTCGTCATAGACCGCCTGCGTCTCGTCGCCAGTCTTGCCTTGCTGGCCCACACCAATGACCCGGCAGCCCTTCTCACGCAAGCGGCTGACCAGGGGGGCAAAGTCGGAGTCGGACGAGGCGATCACCACCACGTCGGGCCGCTCGGCCAGCGTGAGGTCGATCGCATCCACAGCCAGCGCAATGTCAGTGGAGTTCTTGCCAGCGGCCAGGTTCACCATGGGCCGGATGGACAGTCGCTTGAAGGCCGTCTGGTGCTTGACTGCGGACTCTGCCGTGCAATAGGCCCGGCGGACATGCGGCCCACCAAAGTGCTTGCCCACCCAGGCGACGGCCTGCTCGATCACGTCCAACGACACGTTGTCCGCGTCGATCAGCAGCATCACCTTGTCCTGCGTCATTGCAACTTCCAGTTCAAGGTCTCTCCACCCCGCAGCGGCTTGATGACGGCCTCACCGAAAGGCAGGGTCTCAGGCAGGGCCCAGGGTTCGCGCTTGAGCGTGACCTGCTCCTCGTTGGGTGGCAGACCATAGAAGGCCGGGCCATGCAGGCTGGCAAAAGCCTCCAGCCGGTGCAGCGCACCTGCCGCCTCGAAGGCCTCGGCGTACAGCTCCAGCGCGGCCGGTGCGGTGAAGCAACCCGCGCCGCACACCGACTGCTCCTTCAGCGCCGCAGCGTGCGGTGCGCTGTCGGTGCCCAGGAAGAAGCGCGGGCTGCCCGACGTGGCCGCGGCCACCAGCGCCTGGCGGTGCACC
>CAYSOD010000820.1:0-1680 GCA_964432385.1 uncultured Rubrivivax sp. | reverse complement strand
AGGCCCGAGCGGCGCAGGAAGGCGCGGCGGTCCATCGTGGGAATGGCGCGCGAGACACCGCGCGACAGGCTGGCAACCAGGCCGGAGGACGAGGCGCTGACATTTGAAGATTTGCGGGTGAGCAGCATGGAAGTTCCTTAGGCAGATTCCCCAGGACAAACCCGAGGACGGCACATTCCGATGGGGCAAAGGCGTGTGGGTGGGACGAGCTTCAGACCTTGGCGGTCTGGTAGTAGCGCATCACATGGGCTGTGGCGCGGTAGCGTCCGTCCTCGCCGCCCTCCAGGGCCGGCTCAGCGGCGACCACAGGGGGCTGAGCTGGTGTGCTGGGCAGCAAGGTGGCGGCGGCAGCCAGGGCACCAGCGGTGCCGGCGCCGGCGAACAGCGTGCGCCGGGAAACCGGGGAGACAGAAGGCTGAGAGGGTTTGCTCATGGCGGGGTCCTCGAAAACAGGAAGGGCATGAACGCCGCTTCATATCTGCTATTCGAATTAGCGCTCGGCGTTTACCCGGGTGCAATCAGTAGGCACCCGGGTTTCGTGCGACAAGTTGTCGCAACGCAGGGCTTCTTGTCGCACCGCGCGGCACGGCTGCGGGGGCATGGCGCAAGCCCCGCACGCGCAGGCCGGGCCGGCCCCTAGAATCCGCCGCCCTGAGCACCCCGACGAGCATGGACGCACCCCCCACCCTGGAAGTCGCCGTCGTGTTCGAACGGCGCAAAGCGCCCAGCGCGTGGGAAGACTGGCGCCACCTGCCGGTGGAGGTGGTGCAGGACGATGGCGGTTTCGGTGCCGCGCCGCGCACGCTGCGCGACGATGACCAGACCGCCCGTTTCCTGCACCCTGGCTTGCCGGTGCGCCTGCACCGCGACGAAGCCGAGGGCTATTACCTGAACCTGAGTTCCGGCTCGCCCGTGTGGGTCGTGATGTGGCGTGTCTCGGACGAAGACCCCTCCAAAGCCTGGCCGGAACAGGTGACCTTGTCGTACCACGAGGCCGGCCGCCTGCTGGACGCCCAAGAGCGCGTGGACAACCTGCCCTTGCCCGCCGAGGTGGCCGCCTGGCTGCAGGCCTTCGTGGACCTGCACTACCGGCCCGAGCCCAAGAAGCGGCGCCGGCCGGCCTCGTTCGTCGATCCCGACAAGCGGTGAACCCATGAGCAGCGCGAAGCCCACGCACGACGCGCCAGACGGCTTTCTGTCGCGCTGGTCGCGGCGCAAGGTGCAGGCGCGCGACGGGCTGGCGCAGACCGAGCCGCCCACCCCCTCCCCCAATGTCCCCACCGCCCTGCCCTCCGCGCAGACCTCCGCCGCGACAGGGACGGCGCCAGTGTCTGCCGCCCCGGACGCCACGAGGCTCACGCGCGCCCCCACCTCGGCCCAAGCCCAGGGCGCCCCTGCCGGCCCCGCCGCGGCGCCCCCGCCTGCCCCGCCGCCGCCGACCCTGGACGACGTGGCCCGGTTGACGAAGGACTCCGACTACTCCCGCTTCGTGGGCAAGGGGGTGGACCCCGGGGTGAAGAACGCGGCGCTGCACAAGCTGTTTGCCGACCCGCACTTCAACGTGATGGACGGCCTGGACATCTACATCGACGACTACAACCGGCCTGACCCGTTGCCGGCCGGCATGCTGGAGAAGATGGTGCAGTCCGAGGCCTTGGGGCTGTTCACCAAGACGCCTGA
>CAYSOD010000819.1:0-1681 GCA_964432385.1 uncultured Rubrivivax sp. | reverse complement strand
TTGTCAAAGTGATGGTGCCTGGCATGCGCCACTTCTGGCCACGACTGGCACCTGGACGCCTCTACGACGTCCCCGTGGCAATGGGATGGCGATCGAGTCCACTCACCGAAGCGCAGCTGAACCCCACGCCAATCTTTTGGTGATCTGACCTGGCCTTCGGGCTAGGAGCCATCTGACGAGGTGCCATATCTGTCTCATACTGGGATCTGACTGATACAGGGCCGACATTGCGGTTTCGCAGGGGTGGTGGTGACCCTGTGAGGGAAATCCCTCGAAGCGCGCTGGCGGCAAGCGAGCCCTTGTAGTTTCACGGCCTCGCGGAGGAGTTTCGTCAGCAGGCTGAAGTGCGTGGGCATGTGCGTCGATCCAAGGAGGGACGTCAATGTGTGACGGGACGTGCCAGGTCAAGGCTCTGGTCGGGTTCGTGATGCTGTGCCGGGCTATCCCGGCCAGGTGGATGCGAAGTGCGTAGCGTTCCGCCATGCCGGTAGATCACAGGCGTGTCCTCATCGTTGAGGATGAGCCCTTGATGTCCTCACTGCTGGCGGAGGTGCTGACTGAGCACGGGTTTCTGGCACGTATTGCCAAGAATGTGTACGAGGCTAGGCGAGAGATTGATCTCTTCGACCCAGACATGCTGCTACTGGATGTGTCCTTAGGGGAGGGACCAACGGGGATTCACCTGGCACACGCAATGCGACTGGCGCGGCCTGACATTGCAATCCTTGTCTTCACAAGCCACGCCGATATGACTAGTACGACGGCAGACGGACTCGCGCTCCCGCCTGGAATAGGCATCCTGCGAAAGCATGAAGTGAATGACGAGGACCACCTGCTCGGGGCAATGGAGCGAGTGTTGCAGGAACAGGCGGATCTCATCAGTGAGTCCGGCGGCAGGTCAGATGCCTTTGGCTTCTTGGGGGTCAACGGATCCCGTACCCTTCGGCTTCTTGCTGAGGGGTTTGACAATGAAGAGATCGCACGGCGTTGTGCAGTGAGCCAGAAGACGGTGGAGCGATGGATCGAGCAGATCTATCGGGATCTCGGAATCGATACCAAGGGAGCACTTAACCCCAGAGTGGCTGCAGTGCGCCAGTACTTTCTTGCTGTGGGTATTCCTAGCGCTAGTGAATAGCGCCAAGGAGAAGTGCTACTGAGTAGATAGGGCGACACTCAGGCTTGCGATTGGGAGCAGGCAGGTTGTCGTGGTGCAGCCTTGCTGACACGTTCGAGACCAGCTGATGGAGGCTTGGTCTAGGAGCGCAGTGCCCAAGCCGCGATGCGCCGTCGCGAGGGGGGTTCCGCCGTTGTCAGTGACGGTGAGGCGCATCGTCCTGCGATCCACGGCCTCTAGTCGAACGTCGATTGACGTCGCTTCTCCGTGCCGGATGCTGTTGAAGACCAATTCCGGAATCAGGTCATTCACCGACCGTGTGCACAGTGGATCGAGCGCTAGTGCCTCATTCACCGTGCGGTCAGGCATAAACGTGACCTGCGCCGCGCCTGCCCAGTTGCTCTGAGTCAGAGCAACGACCCTGTCGATCGGGTCAGGGTCGGATGTGATCGCATCGAGTTCGGCGACCGCCGCACGAACTTCGGTCCGCAGTGCCCCGCGAAACGTCTCATCGTCAGCGCCGCGGGCGACGGCGCGACCCAAGCGCAGGTACGCGGCAGCCAGTGA
>CAYSOD010000818.1:0-1681 GCA_964432385.1 uncultured Rubrivivax sp. | reverse complement strand
CGCGGGATGGGCGCGCAGTATGTCTGCAACAGCAGCGCCGACGGCTTCACCGAGGACCTCACAGTAGCCCTGGTGGCCACGGGTGCCACCATCGCCTTCGACGCCATCGGCGGCGGCAAGCTCGCCAGCACCATCCTCAGCTGCATGGAGGCGGCGCTCAGCAAGACCGCCACCGAGTACAGCCGCTACGGCACCACCGTGCACAAGCAGGTCTACATCTACGGCGGGCTTGACACCGGGCCCACAGAGATCATTCGCAACGTCGGCATGTATTGGAGCGTCGGCGGGTGGTTGCTGTTTCCGTTCCTGCAGAAGATCGGCCCGCAGGGTGCCGCTGCACTGCGCCAACGCGTGGCCAGCGAACTCAAGACCACTTTTGCCAGTGCGTACTCCCGGCAGGTCTCTCTGCCCCAGGTGCTGCAGCCTGAGGTCATCCAGGCCTTCAGCCCGCGGGCCACGGGCGCCAAGGTGCTGATCAATCCCAGCTTGTCCTGAAGGCCCCGTTGATCGCGCCCCTCCCCGAGGACGGTGGCTTCCTGAGTCTGAATGAGGGGTGTGACCATGTTCAAGTCCTCGGCGCCCAGCGGCAAGGCTGCCAACGGTCTGTGGGCGTCGGTCTTGTTTGCACCGGCCAAGAACGGGATCCTCGACGGGGACTGGTTCAGGCATTGCGCTTGCCGGGTAACGCGGTTAGGCAGAATCAGGGCGGTCCGCTCAAGAAAGGGTTGCGCCATGTCTGACGTCAAATCCATCGAAGAGGCCGTACGGGCGCTCCCGCCCGGTGGTCTTGCAGAGTTTCGACAGTGGTTCGCCGAGTTTGATGCTCAGGCGTGGGATCACCAGATCACGGCTGATCTGGGAGCGGGCAAACTCGACGCTTTGCTCGCAGAGGCCCAGGCTGACTTCGAAGCTGGTTCTCATCGCAAGTTGTGACCCATACCGCCTCTGCAAGGTTTTGGCGCTGCTATGAAGCGCTGCCCTGGGAGGTGCGCGCTCTTGCGGACAAGAACTTCGAACTTCTGAAACGGGATCCTGGTCATCCCTCACTCCAGTTCAAGTCGATCGGCGGCGGAAAGCTTCGAAGTGCCAGAGTGGGCTTGCACCATCGAGTCCTGGGCTTGCCCGTGGAAGGTGGCGTCCATTGGTTCTGGATCGGCACTCACGCGGAGTACGATCGTCTGGTTGACGCTTGATGCAGGCCCGTAAAGGGCGTCTCCGACCCCGGCGAGATCCACCGCCGAGCCTGACTTCGGCGGGCTGATCGAGACCTGCTCAGGTCGCTGTTTCATGGAAGACCCTGCAAATTTGCATGGCCGTCATGCAGGCGTGAGTCTTGCCCTGCACGTGCCCCACGCGGGAGGATGAAGGCTTCATGGTTGGGTGGAGCTGCCCGTGGCGAGTGCTCATTCACGATCGGGTGAACGGTTTCTGAAAGCGGCCATCCTTGGCATCTCCCTGCTGGTGCTTCTGGCACTGCTGCTGGGTTGCGCCTCCAAAGAGAGCCTTGCGCCCCGGCCGGAACTGCAAAGCAGTGGATGGCGTGACGCCCCCGCCGTGGCGCCTGTGGCCGACTTCGACGCCTACGTCGCGGGCGTGACCCAGGAGCTGCGCAGCCACCGGCTGCCCTTTGCCCCCTCGGTGGCCGATGCGGAGCTGAGGTCGGTAGTCCCTTTCCGCAGCC
>CAYSOD010000817.1:0-1685 GCA_964432385.1 uncultured Rubrivivax sp. | reverse complement strand
CGCCGCTGTCGCCGCGCTTTCGGGGCCTGCAGGCCCTCAGGCGCTACGAAAACGGTGAAGAGCGCTGCATCGCCTGCAAGCTGTGCGAAGCGGTGTGCCCGGCCATGGCCATCACCATCGAGTCCGAGGTGCGCGACGACGGCAGCCGCCGCACCAAGCGCTACGACATCGACCTGACCAAGTGCATCTTCTGCGGCTTTTGCGAGGAAAGCTGCCCCGTGGACTCCATCGTCGAGACCCACCACTTCGAGTACCACGGCGAAAAGCGTGGCGACCTGTACTTCACCAAGGACATGCTTCTGGCGGTGGGGGATCGGTACGAGAAGGAGATCGCTGCCAACCGGGAGGCTGACGCCAGGTACCGCTGACCATCGTCGCCGGGCTTTGCGCCTGGCGCGTGGCGTCCATCACGATGAACAACACCACCGCCCTGTTCTACGTCTTCTCGGCCGTGCTGCTGCTGGCTTCGTTCCGTGTCATCACGGCGCGCAGCACGGTGCACGCCGCCCTGTTCCTGGTGCTAGCCTTCTTCAGCGCCAGTTGCGTCTGGATGCTGCTGAGCGCCGAGTTCCTGGCCATCACGCTCGTCTTGGTCTATGTGGGTGCCGTGATGGTGCTCTTCCTCTTTGTCGTGATGATGCTCGACATCAACACCGACAGTTTCCGCGAGGGTTTCTGGAAGCACTTCCCGCTGGCCGGGCTGGTCGGAGCGGTCATTGCCCTGGAACTGGCGCTGGTCCTGCTGCCGGGCTTTGCCGTGGTCCAGGCCCCGGTGGACCCGGCGCTGGCCGAGTTGGGCAACACCCGGATGCTGGGCATCGAGATCTACACCAAGTACCTGTACCCGCTGCAAATTGCGGCCGTGTTGTTGCTGGTGGCCATCATCGCGGCCATCGCGCTGACCCTGCGCCGCCGCAAGGACAGCAAGTACCTGGACCCCGGTGAGCAGGTCAAGGCCCGTAAGGCTGACCGGGTGCGCCTGGTGAAGATGGACCCGGTGGTTCAGGCCCCTGCAGCGCCGCCCAGCGGGGAGGGCCAGCCATGAGCTTGGGCGTTCTGTCGCTGGGGCACTTCCTGACCCTGGGAGGCATCCTGTTCGCCTTGTCGGTGATCGGCATCTTCCTCAATCGCCGCAACCTCATCGTGCTGCTGATGGCCATCGAGCTGATGCTGCTGGCGGTGAACATGAACTTCGTGGCCTTCTCCCACTACCTGCCGATGGAGGCTGACCGCATGGGCGGCCAGGTCTTCGTCTTCTTCATCCTGACCGTGGCCGCGGCGGAGTCGGCCATCGGTCTGGCCATTCTGGTGGTGTTGTTCCGCAACCGCGCCACGATCGCCGTGGATCAGCTCGACACCCTGAAGGGCTGAGGAACCTGCATGTCTGCCACCCTCTCCCAGAACTTACTGCTGACCGTGCCGCTGGCGCCGTTGGCTGGCGCCATCGTGGCCGGCCTGTTCGGCAAGACCGTCGGCCGCCGGGGCGCCCACGTGGTGACCATCCTGGGCGTGCTGGTCTCCTTCATCTGCTCGGCCCTGGTGCTGGTCGACGTCGTGGGCGGTGCACGCTTCAACGCCACCATTTACGAATGGATGGTGTTGGGCGGCCTGAAGATGGAGGTGGGCTTCCTGGTCGACGGCCTTACGGCCATGATGATGTGCGTGGTGACCTTCGTGTCGCTGAT
>CAYSOD010000816.1:0-1686 GCA_964432385.1 uncultured Rubrivivax sp. | reverse complement strand
ACGGAAGACTGGGCGGAAGCAGCACCTGCGAACGCGGTCAGCGCAGCCAGGGCGAGCATGGACTTCTTCATTACGGAGTTCTCCTAGGTTGAACAAGACATCCCGTTGACGAAACCAGCTTGGGCATCCAATCAACTGCCGCCCAAACCAAGCTCATTTCCGGAAGCTGAGCCTATTCGACCAGAGCGGCCCCCGCCTTGCAAAGTCCACGCTCGCAAATGAGGGCTTCTTGTTGCCTGCGCACAACGGCTTGTGGCTTTGAAGATGGCAAGGGAGATGCTAGCAAGTTTCGCGCCCAGCTTTGCGTTGTTTTTGCAACCAGGCGAGCGAAACGCCTCAAGCCGCCTTCGACCCTTGCCGCACGAAGGCGTGCGCGCTGGGTGCCGATGTCGCACTGTCGCGATCCAGCCAGCCCCTCTCCTTCTGATCAATCTGCTCTGCCCTGCCCTCACGTCCGCCCTCGCGACATTCCGTCGCGTATCCTCATGGGCTTATGCCCACGAACCTCATCCTGGACCGCAGCCTGTCCAGCCTGGAAAACGCGCTGCGCACGATCTCGGGCGCAAGCGTCTCGTGCCGCCCCGCACCTCGCCCCCCATCCCTCACGGAGATGAGAACGGAAGTGGCCTCTCACAAAGAGTCCGCCCTCTGGGCCGGCTACGCAGATGGTGTCCAGACGCAGCCCCCGGCGCGTGGCGGCACAGACCATGAGCCCAAGCCCCCTATGCTGAGCGACGGCGAGCGGCGCCTGTCGGGCGCGCTGATGCGCGTAAACCACGTGGGCGAGGTCTGCGCCCAGGCCCTGTATCAGGCGCAGGCGCTCACGGCCCGCAGCCCGCAGCTGCGCGACCAGATGCTGTCCGCGGCGCGTGAGGAGACCGACCATCTGGCGTGGACGCAGGCGCGTCTGCGCGACCTGGGTGACCGGCCCAGCCTGCTGAACCCCCTGTGGTACGCAGGCTCGTTTGCCATCGGCCTGGTGGCCGGGCGGCTGGGTGACGCGGCGAGCCTGGGTTTTGTGGTGGAGACCGAGCGCCAGGTGGAAGCCCATCTGGCCGGCCACCTGAAACGCCTGCCGAGCGCAGATCTGGCTTCCCGCGCCATCGTGGAACAGATGAAGGCCGACGAAGCCCGTCACGCCGACGAGGCGGTGGCCGCAGGCGCCGCCCCCATGCCCGAGCCCGTGAAGTGGCTGATGCGCGGCGCCGCAACGGTGATGACGACGGTGGCGCACCGAGTGTGACGGCGCCCTGAGACCGTCAGCTCGCCCCGTTGAAGCCCGTGTCAGCCCTCCACCACCTCAAAACTCGTGGTCACAGCCGCCGTCTTGGCCAGCATGATGGTGGCCGAACAGTACTTCTCGTGTGACAGCGCCACGGCGCGCTCGACAGCGGCAGCGGGCACCCCCTTGCCCGTGACCACGAAGTGCAGGTGGATTTTGGTGAAGACCTTGGGGTCTTCTTGCGCGCGGTCGGCCTGCAGCTTGACCTGGCAGCCGGTGACGGCGTGGCGGCCGCGCTTGAGGATGAGCACCACGTCATAGGCCGTGCAGCCCCCGGCGCCGGCCAGCAGCGTTTCCATCGGGCGCGGCGCAAGGTTGCGTCCGCCGCCCTCGGGCGCGCCGTCCATGTTGATCAGGTGGCCGCTGCCGGTTTCGGCCGCAAAGCCCATGCCGGTGGCCGGCAT
>CAYSOD010000815.1:0-1686 GCA_964432385.1 uncultured Rubrivivax sp. | reverse complement strand
GGGCGAGAGCAAGTACGGCAAGCCCATCCTGGACCGCGTGCTGACGCCCGCCACGCCTCTGGACGAGGCCGCTAAGTGCGCGCTCGTCTCCATGGACTCGACGTTGAAGTCCAACCTGTCAGTGGGCCTGCCGCTGGACCTGCTGATCTACCGCGAGGGCGAGTTCCGCAGCGACCGCGTGGTGTGCATCGACGAGCACAACCCCTACTTCCGCATGATCCGCAGCACCTGGGGCCAGCGGCTCAAGGAGGTCTTCGAAGGCATCGAAGACCCGCGCTGGGACGGTGGGCAAGCCGCGCATCCCTTGATGACTCCCAGCGATCGCTTCGAGCCGATGCGCAAGATCGCCAATCCGTCCGAGCGCATCGTGTGATCAGTGCGTCTGCTGCGGGCGGCGTCATCGACCTGCCGCCCAGCGCCCCTTTCAAGGGCACCCTGGTCTTCAGCCACGCCAATGGCTTTCCGGCGGGCACTTACATGCGGCTCTTCGACACCTGGCGCGCCGCGGGCTGGCGGATCCTGGCCGTGGAGCGCTATGGGCACGACCCGGCCTTTCCGGTCACCAGCAACTGGCCACGCCTGCGCGACCAACTCATCGCCCTGGTGGATGCACAGGCTGACCGGCGTGCACCGGTGTTCCTGGTCGGGCACTCGCTGGGTGGCTACCTCAGTTTGCTGGCGGCGTGCCGACGCCAGGATCTGGCGCAGGGCGTGGTGCTGCTGGACTCGCCTGTGGTGGCGGGCTGGCGCGCCCACGGCGTGCAGGTGGCCAAGGCCACCGGGCTGATCAAGCGGGTCTCGCCCGGACGGGTGTCGCAGACCCGCCGGCGGCACTGGCCCTCCCGCGAAGATGCCCTGAGGCACTTTGCAGCCAAAAGCCTGTTCGCGCGCTGGGAGCCCGCGGTACTGCAGGACTACGTACATGCGGGTACCGAGCCGGACCCCGAGCA
Source organism: uncultured Rubrivivax sp. (assembly GCA_964432385.1). Lineage (GTDB taxonomy): Bacteria > Pseudomonadota > Gammaproteobacteria > Burkholderiales > Burkholderiaceae_C > Rubrivivax. The sequence goes on along the minus strand of CAYSOD010000815.1, from coordinate 736 downwards.
AGGCGGCGTTCGCCTGGCCTTTGACCGCGCGGTGGAAACGCGCATCTACAACACCCTGCCCCACCACTTCAGCGCACTGCTCAAGCGCCACCCGCCTGCCTGCCCCGTGCACTACCTGGGCGGCACACGCTCGACCGAAGGCCGCCAGGTGGGCATGGCCATGACGCGCGCCTTGACCCAGGGACGCATCGGTTGGATGGAGGGCACGCATCTGTACCCCATGGAGCGGCCTGACGAGACAGCGCAGGCCGTGCTGGACATCCTGGCCACCCTGCCTCAAGCGCGGTCGTAACGCCCCAGCCGGGCCATGGTGTTGCCGGGCTTGAGGTGGTTCATGCCGGGCATCACCAGCACGCAGTCGTCATAGGGCGCACGCCAGACATGGTCGCCATCCTGGGCGATGGGTGTGCCGGCAGGATGTCCGTCTCCCAGCGACACCACGGGCACCAGAAAGCGGAAGTCCGCTGAGCGGGCCACCACGGGTTCGGTCACCCGTACCGTACGCTGCACGGGCGGAGGCTGCAGGCGCAAGCGCGGAGCTGCCCAGGCCTCGTCCACCACGCCCGTCAGGCGCAGAAAGCGCACCAGGGTGTCCACCGCCACGTCGGCCGCTGCACGCTCCCAATGCTGGCCGCACTCGATGAGCAGGGCCCGCTTGGGGCTGGCCGGGTCGCTGAAGCCACCACGCTCCACCATGCGCAGGCCCGCAGGGTGGCCGGTGTCCAGCAGCAGGTCA
>CAYSOD010000814.1:0-1687 GCA_964432385.1 uncultured Rubrivivax sp. | reverse complement strand
GAGAGACGCCTTTGAGCAGATCGATCTGGTGGCTGCCTGTGAGCACGAGGGGTGCGGAAGGGCGTCGCTCATCCACCATGACCTGGATCCAGGACAGCAGGTTGGGCACGCGTTGGATCTCGTCGATCACCCCGCCCTGGGCGAAGGCTTGCAAAAAGCTTCGAGGGTCTTCTTGTGCGAAGTCCCGTATGTCAGGCCGCTCGAGGTTGGCGTAGGGGAGTTCACCGAAGGCCTGGCGGCACAGCGTGGTCTTGCCCGACTGCCTTGGTCCTGTCACCGTGACCACGGGTGACTTAGCTGCCCGCTCGCGCAGCAGAGGTGTCAGGTGACGGTTGAAGGACATGGTTCATTCTATGTAAAAAAGGATTTCAAGTACAGAATTACATATTTCGGTTTCCGTTGCACTTCACGTCCTTGGGGCGCTGATTGCTGGGCGAGTGCGGGCTTGCCTGAGAGGATGCCCAGCGGGGCTGGCCATCGCGGCCCATGACATCATTCGGGTGTGTGTTGAATGTTTGGACATCCCCATGACCGCAATGCCATCCCGAGCTAACACCTCGCCCTCGCCGTTGCTGAGCTTCCGGAGCCCGGCGCCGGCCGCCAACCTGTCTGCCGTGCCTGCACGCCGCAGTCCGGGTGTAACCGGCCTGATGTTTGGGCTGGCCTTGCTGGCCGTTCAGTGCCTGTGGGCCGCCCCTGCCCTTGCCCAGGACTGGCCTGCCGCCGGCCGCAACATCCGCCTCATCGTGCCCTCGCCTGGCGGCAGCGGCACGGGCGACACCATCGCACGCATCGCGGCCGAGGAGATTGGCAAGCGGCTGAAGGCCAATTTCGTCATTGACAACAAGCCCGGCGCCAACGGCAACATCGGTGCCACCGCAGCGGCGCAGTCCCCGGGCGACGGCTACAACTTCCTGTTCTCCTGGGCCGGTACCCTGGCCGTGAACCAGGCCATGTACAAACAGATGGGCTACGACTCGCAGCGCGACTTCGTCCCCATCGGCCTGGTGGCGGACGTGCCCAACATCCTGGTGGTCAACAACGACCTGCCGATCAAGACGGTGGAGGACTTCGTCAAGTACACGCGCGCCAACCCCGGCAAGCTGAGCTACGGCTCTACGGGCATCGGCAGCTCCATGCACCTGGCCGGCGAGCTCTACTCGCGCGAGTACGGCGCGCAGATGGTGCATGTGCCCTTCTCCAACCCCGGCAACGCCACCACCAACCTCATCTCGGGTGAGATCCAGCTGATGTTCCAGTTGATCCCAGGCATCGCCTCGCAGGTGAAGGCCGGCCGTGTGCGCGCCATCGGCGTGATGGCGGCGCAGCGCTCGCCCGCGCTGCCTGAGGTGCCCACCATGGTGGAGCTGGGCGCACCGAAACTGATGTCGTCGACCTGGTTTGCGCTGCTGGCGCCCAAGGGCACGCCCGCGGTGGCGCTGGAGCGCATGAACGCGGCCATGAACGACGCGCTGGCCGACCCCGCGGTGAAGAAGCGCCTCAGCGACATCGGTGCCTCGCCCCTGGGCGGCACGCCCAAGCAGTTGGCCGACCACCTCGCGGCCGAGATCGACAAGTGGGGTCGGGTGGTGCGCGACGCCAAGATCACGGTGCAATGACCGTTCCGAGCGGGCCGCAGGCCCAGGGGCGGGTGGCGCTGGAGCAGCGCCTGGCCTACGAGACGGCT
>CAYSOD010000813.1:0-1688 GCA_964432385.1 uncultured Rubrivivax sp. | reverse complement strand
TCATCAGCTGCAAGGCGGCCTGCATGCCGATGAGACGTGGCAGGCGCACCGTGCCGCCGCCGCCGGGCAGCAGGCCGAACTTCACCTCGGGTTGGCCGATCTTCAGCCGGGCATCGTCCACCGCGATGCGGGCGTGGCAGGCCAGCGCGATCTCCAGGCCACCGCCCAGCGCATGGCCGTTGAGGGCCGCCACCACCGGCTTGCCCTGGGTCTCCAGGCTGCGAAGCTGGGCCTTCATCGCCATGCTGGCTTCGAAGGGCTCTTCGGGCCGGGTCCAACGGGACATGTGGTCCAGGTCGCCACCGGCGCAGAAATCGGCCTTGCCCGAGGTCAGCACCAGGCCCTTCACGGCGGGGTCGGCCAGGCGATCGACGGCCTGCGCAATGCCCTGCATCAGTGCGTCGCCGACCACGTTCATGGGCCGGCCGGGCAGGTCCATGACCGCCAGCAGCACACCGTCCTCGCCCAGTTGCAGCGTTACAGCTTCCGTCATGCTCTGTTAGCCCTCCGTTCACTCCGTGAACACCTCCCCGCGGGAGGGTTCGCGCCACCTTCGGGCGGCCGTGCGGTGTCGCTCATGTTCACACCCTCTCGATGATGGTGGCAATGCCCATGCCGCCGCCCACGCACAGCGTGGCGGCGCCGGTGCTGAGGTTGCGGCGCTCCAACTCGTCCAGCAGCGTGCCGAGCAAGATGCAGCCGGTGGCGCCCAAGGGGTGGCCCATGGCGATGGAGCCGCCGTTGACGTTCACGCGGTCCATGTCCAGGCCCAGGTCACGCGCCGTCTTCATCGGCACCACGGCAAAGGCCTCGTTGATCTCCCACAGGTCCACGTCCTGGGGACTCATGCCGGCCTTGGCCAGCGCCTTGCGGCAGGCCGGGGTGGGACCGGTGAGCATGATGGTGGGTTCGGAGCCGATGACGGCCGCGGCCCGGATGCGGGCGCGCGGCTTCAAGCCAGCGGCCTCACCGCCGGCCTTGGAGCCCACCAGCATCAGCGCTGCACCGTCGACGATGCCCGACGAGTTGCCGGCGTGGTGCACGTGGTCGATGCGCTCGGCGGTGGTGTACTTGCGAAGCGCCGTCGCATCGAAGCCCATGGCACCCAACGGCGCGAAGGAGGGTTTGAGCGAGGCCATCGCCTCCAGGCTCGCCTCGGGACGGATGGTCTCGTCGTGGTCCAGCATCATCAAGCCGGCGATGTCGTGCACAGGCACCACCGAGCGCTTGAAGCGACCCTCGGCGCGGGCCACGGCGGCGCGCTGGTGGGAGCCTAGCGCGAAGGCGTCCACGTCGGCGCGGCCCCAGCCCTCCAACGTGGCAATCAGGTCGGCACCGATGCCCTGAGGGGCAAAGCCGAGCTTCTGGTTCACGCGCGGGTCCAGCGCCCAGGCGCCACCGTCGCTGCCCATGGGCCAGCGGCTCATGCTCTCCACGCCGCCGGCGACCACCAGGTCTTCCCAGCCGCTCTTGACCTTGGCCGCGGCCAGGTTCACCGACTCCAGACCGCTGGCGCAGAAGCGGCTTTGCGTGACACCGGCCACGGTCTGCGCCCAGTCGGCGTCCAGCACGGCGGTGCGGGCGATGTCGGCCCCCTGCTCACCCACGGGGGTGACGCAGCCCAGCACCACGTCGTCCACCAAGGCCGTGTCCAGCGCGAGCCGCTGCTGCAGCGCCTGGAACAGTGT
>CAYSOD010000812.1:0-1695 GCA_964432385.1 uncultured Rubrivivax sp. | reverse complement strand
GGTTCTAACCAAGGTCGCACTGCTAAAGGCCGCGGTATTGACCCCAACTTGACCAATATGACAATCGCTGAGATTCAGCGACGTCAGCTGGCGCCAAACGTGCCTGAGAACCAGCAGCTCCATGCTGTGGGCAAATACCAGATCATTGGAGGCACGCTGCGCGGCCTGTTGAATGGTTCATACGGCGACACCGGTGTAACGCCGGACATGAAGTTCACGCCGGAAGTTCAAGAAGCTCTGGGTGCTGCACTAGCCCGCAACCGTGTTGTTCCCGGCAGCGTTAGTAAGACCATGGCTGGGCTGCGCAGCGAATGGGTTGGCTTGCAAGGCGTTAGTGACGCTCAGCTGTTACCTGCGGTACGGACCCTCATGGCGGGTGGAACCACCCCAGGCGGTGCTCCCCCGAGAACGGCTGCCGCGAGCCCTGCCAGTGCTGCTGCTGGTGGCCTCGGCGATGGCTCCCGCGAACTTGCCGAGTACCAGACCGCAGTGCGCAACGTGGCATCTGCGATGGAGCGACTGCGTGCACTGCAGGCGGCCCTGACCAATGCCAAGACAGTCGAAGCCTTTGCTGCCATCGCTAAGTCGGTCTTCGAACCGGTCGGCCTCGAGGACATTCAAGACAACCTTTCTCAGGTACAGCTCACCTACCAGGCGTTAGCCGAGTCCAGCGCCGGCGCATTCGACCCCGAGCGCACCAAGATCGAACTCGACACTCTGGTCAAGGTCAAGGCATCCAATCGCGAGCTCCTCCAAATCGAGGAAAGCGTCAATGCCGCCACGCTGCTGAACGCCGAGCAGAAGAAACGCCTGATGGCGGACTTCGGGGCGCGCCACGCCGCCTACCTCGAAAGCCTGCATAAGGAGCAGACGCTGCAGCAAGCAATTCTGGCCACACAACGTGCTACCGATGTGGTCAGTCGCTTCCGCACCGAGACCAAGGGCATCTACGAGGAAATCGAGGCCACACGTCTGCGCAACCGACTGCAGGCAGAGGGCGTTTCACCCGAGGTCATCCAGGCCGAGCTCAACAAGCTGCGGATCCGCCGGGAGCTCAACGATGCGCAGAAGCAACTCACTGAAGCACTAGCCCTAGAAGGCAAACTCCGCGATGACCTGCAGAAGCGGATTGGTGGAACTACCGACGCCAAAGAGCGGAAGCGGCTACAGGCCGAGCTCGATGCAGCACTAGCGCGGATCAGACAGCTGGAAGGCCAGCTCAAGAATCTCCCCGCCGAGGGACAAAAGCGTGCCGACGCCGAGGACGCTCGTGCCAAGGAAAAAGCTGATCCAATCCAGGATCTGATGGGCCGCTGGAAGGCCGAGCTGGCGGACACCAAGACCATGGTGGCGAGCCTGGCCCAGACCATTCAGTCCGAGCTCGCCAGCGCCATGTCCAACGCCGTCAACGGCGTCATCAACGGCACGATGACGGTGCAGGAAGCCTTCGGCCAGATGTTCGCCAACATCGGCAAGGCGTTCATCGACATGGCGACGCAGATGATCGCCAAGGCGCTGATTCTGAAGGTACTGGGCATCCTGTTCCCTGGAGCAGCGCCCGGCGGCGGTGCAGGAGGACTTGGCAGCCTATTCGGTGCTGGAGCACCCGAGGCCGTTGCCGGCGGCGGCATCTTCTCGGGCGCAGGACCGTTCCAGTTCCGCGCTGCCGGCGGCCCCATCAGCGCCGGTCGCCCC
>CAYSOD010000811.1:0-1696 GCA_964432385.1 uncultured Rubrivivax sp. | reverse complement strand
GGCCGGCCAGCATCAGCGAGCCCTCGATGGCCTCGGGCACCACCTCGGTGGCGCCGGCCGCGCGCAGGCGGTCCATGTCGGCATCGTCCACCGTGCGCACGATCACCGGTACCTTGGGCGCATGTTCGCGCACCAGGTTCAGAATCTTCAGGGCCGAAGGCGTGTCGTGATAGCTGATCACCACCGCGCTGGCGCGGGCCAGGCCGGCAGCCATCAGGCTCTGCAGCCTTGCCGCGTCGCCGAAGACCACGCTCTGGCCGGCCGCGGCGGCCTGGCGCACGCGGTCCGGGTCCAGGTCCAGCGCCATGTAGGGGATGCGCTCGGGCTCCAGCAGCCGCGCCAGGTTCTGCCCGCTGCGGCCGAAGCCGCAGATGATGACGTGGGCCTCGGTGGACATGGACTTCTTGGCGATCGAGGTCAGCGCCACCGACTGCATCAGCCAATCGTTGGCGCTCAGCCGGTTGACGATGCGGTCGCTGTACATCACCAGGAAGGGCGCGATCAGCATGGACAGCACCATCGCCGCCAGCACGGGGCTCACCCATTGCGGCGCCACCAGGCTCAGGTCTGCGCCCAGGGTCAGCAGCACAAAGCCGAACTCGCCGGCCTGTGCCAGGTACAGGCCGGTGCGCAGGGCCGTGCCCGGCGGGGCGCGGAACAGACGCGCCAGCGCGGCAATCAGCACGAACTTCGCCACCACCGGGCCGGTGGTCAGCAGCAGGACGATGAACCACTGGTCCAGCACCAGCCGCCAGTCCAGCTTCATGCCGATGGTGATGAAGAACAGACCCAGCAGCACGTCGTGGAAGGGCCGGATGTCGGTCTCCACCTGGTGCTTGTACTCGGTCTCGGCCACCAGCATGCCGGCCACGAAGGCGCCCAGGGCCAGCGACAGTCCGGCATGCTCGGTCAGGTAGGCCAGGCCCAGCGTGATGAGCAGCAGGTTGAGGATGAAGAGCTCGTCGCTCTTGCGCCGCGCCACCAGCGTGAGCCACCAGCGCATCACCTTCTGCCCGCCCACCAGCAGCACGGTCAGCAGGGCCACGGCCTTGAGCAGCGCCAGGCCCAGCGAGGTGGCCATCTGCTCGGGGCTGGAGCCCAGCGCCGGGATGATGACCAGCAACGGCACCACCGCCAGGTCCTGGAACAGCAGGATGCCCAGCACGCGCTTGCCGTGCTCGCTGTCGATCTCCAGCCGCTCAGCCATGAGCTTGACGATGATGGCGGTGCTGGACATGGCGATCGCACCGCCGAGCACCACCGCGCCCTGCCAGCCCAGCTCCCAGGGACGGGTGCTGAAGGAGAAGAGCCACAGCAGCAGGAAGTGGCCGGCCACGGCGCCGACGACGGTCAGCCCCACCTGAGACAGCCCCAGGCCGAACACCAGCGTGCGCATGCTGCGCAGCTTGGGCAGGTTGAATTCCAGCCCCAGCACGAACATCAGGAACACCACGCCGAACTCGGCGAGGTAGCGCACCCCCTCGCTGTCCTTGGCCAGGGCCAGCGCGTTGGGCCCGATCAGCACCCCCACCACCAGGTAGCCCAGCATGGGCGGCAGCTTCAACGAACGGAACACCACCACGCCGGCCACCGCAGCGACGAGATACAGCAACACGAGTTCGAGGGTGGAGGCCATGCGAGCAAGGGACGGGCCGGGAGTGCCGGCTCAATAGAATCGCCCGATCCTAGCGGAGGG
>CAYSOD010000810.1:0-1700 GCA_964432385.1 uncultured Rubrivivax sp. | reverse complement strand
GGTGGGACGGCTGCATCCACGACCGACAGTTTCTCGGGTGCTCGCACATCCTCTGGAACCGCCGCGTCCTTTGCTGACCTTAGCTCAGGATCGGCCAACCAGGGTGCCTATGTGATCTTTGTAACCGACGGTGGCACTGGCTCCTTCACGGCAGCTGGCGCAATCGACCGCGCGGTTTCGTTGATCACCGGCAGCATGGGTACCAGCGGCGTCACAAATGGCCAGAAGGTGATCATCGTGGTTCAGACCTCGGCAAACTCCAATGCCTTGTTCCTGTACCAAGAGGCCACCGGCGGAACGGGCATCTCGTCTACCGAGCTGACACTGATCGGCGTGGTCGACGGCAAGACGCTGGGCGCTGGAGACTTCCAGTAAGAACTCGCTTCAACACAAGCCACAGGCATGGCCTTTTCGGGCCATGCCCCTTCAAAGCCCGGCACACGCCGGGCTTTTTTCGTGATGAATAGATCAATCACCCACGCACCCGACCCCATCCGGGCCATTCGACAGCTGATTGCTGTTGGACAGTTCCACAAGGCCCTTCCACTGGCAGCGAAGGCCGCCAAGCAAAAGAACACGCGCATCGACGGAACCGCCCTCCAGGCGATCTGTCTTCACCGGACTGGTAAGCCTCAAGAAGCAAGGAACCTACTCGAGGAACTCCACCGACAAGGCCTTGAGTCTCAAGAATCCCGTAGTCTCATTGGGGTGTGCTGCCGCGCCATGGGGCTGGGCCAAGAAGCAGAAGAAGCACTCGCCCTGGCCGTAGAGCGCTACCCGAACAACCCAGATGCATGGCACAACTACTCCGTTGTGTGCTCTGAGCGTGGCAAGCACCAAAAGGCCATGGAGGCCGCCGAGAAAGCAACAGCCCTCCGACCCAGCAACCTGGAATCGGTGAAACAAATGGGCCGATGTGCCCTGCATATGCGCAAAGCCGATCGAGTAGAGGAGATCTATCAAAGGGTGCTCCAAGCTGAACCTACCTGCGCAGAGGCCTTCAATGGACTGGGAGGTGCAGCACTCATTCGAAATCAACCCACCCTTGCCCTAAAGAACTTTGAGCAGGCACTCAAGCTAAAACCGGACCTCGCCGCAGCCTTGGCCAACCAAGCACTCGCCCTGAAATATGTCGGCCGCTTCAGCGAAGCAGAGGCCTCATTGATGGCCGCTAAGGAGTTGGATAAAGCGAACCCGGAACACACCTGGAACCTCTCCCTAACCCAACTTGCGATGGGCAAGTTTCAGGAGGGATTCGAGAACTACGAAATCCGATACGACCAGCGTCGGGTGGCCATCGACCGTGTGCAAATGCCCGGAACTGCGGTCGCCATGCTCCGACCCGAGGAGAGCGCATCTGGCCTAACGGTTGCCGTGCTGCATGAGCAGGGACTGGGCGACATGCTTCAGTTTGTCCGGCTCACAAGGCAACTGCGCGCAGAAGGGGCGCGAATCATCGTGCTCTGCCCAAAGGCCTTAATGGCTCCCATTTCGACCGTGCCCTGGGTCGACTCAGTGACCCACAATCTATCGCTCAAACTCAATATAGACCGGTGGGTCTTTGTCACCAGCCTAGCCCGCCGCTACATCAGGCAAGAGTCAGACATCCCAAGAGACGTCCCCTACATCCGTGCGACGCAGGACTCAGCCAATCGGTGGAGGTGCCTCCGCCTCTTCCGCTCGAATTGCCTTCGGCACCC
>CAYSOD010000809.1:0-1711 GCA_964432385.1 uncultured Rubrivivax sp. | reverse complement strand
CCATCGACAGATCGCTGCCGGCCTGAGGCTCGGTCAGGTTCATGGTGCCCGTCCAGCGGCCCTCGATCATGGGCGGGATGTAGGTCTGCTGCTGTTCCGGACTCCCCGCGGTCAGCAGTGCCTCGATGGCGCCATCGGTCAACAAGGGACACAGCGCCAGACTCATGTTGGCGCTTTGCACCATCTCGCCGCAGGCGGCGTTGATCAGCTTGGGCAGGCCCTGGCCGCCAAAGGCCACGGGGTGCTGCAAGCCCTGCCAACCCCCGGCCGCAAACAGCTTGAACGCCTCCTTGAACCCAGGTGTGGTGTGCACCTGCCCGTTGGAAAACGACGAAGGCTGGCGATCGCCTTCCCAGTTCAAGGGGGCCACCACCTCCTCGTTGAAACGTGCACATTCCTCAAGCACGGCAGCAGCCGTCTCGAACCCGGCCTCTTCATGGCCCGGCATGGCAGCCACGGCGTCGATGCCGGCGAGCTCCTTCATCACGAAAAGCATGTCCTTCAAGGGGGCGCGATAAGTCATGTTCAAGCTCCGGATGGAACAAGGGCGCCCACTGGGCGCCCTCGAGGGGGTCCCTCAGGTCAGAGACTGGACACCAGTTCCGGCACAGCCGCAAACAGGTCGGCCTCCAGGCCGTAGTCCGCCACGCTGAAGATCGGGGCCTCAGGGTCCTTGTTGATGGCCACGATGACCTTGGAGTCCTTCATGCCAGCCAGGTGCTGGATGGCGCCGCTGATGCCGCAGGCCACGTAGAGCTGTGGCGCGACGATCTTGCCCGTCTGACCCACCTGCCAGTCATTGGGCGCATAGCCCGCATCCACCGCTGCGCGGCTGGCGCCCAGGGCGGCGCCCAGCTTGTCAGCCAGGGGCGTGAGCACCTCGCCGAACTTGTCGCTGCTGCCCAGGGCCCGACCGCCCGAGACGATGATCTTGGCCGAGGTCAGTTCAGGCCGGTCCAGCTTGGCGATCTCGGACCGCAGGAAGGCCGACGTACCCGAGTCTGCTGCAGCGGCGACGGACTCCACAGCGGCGGCGCCACCGAAGGCGGCTGCGGCATCGAAGCCCGTCGTTCTGACCGTCACCACCTTCACCGCATCCGTGCTCTGCACCGTGGCAATCGCGTTGCCCGCATAGATCGGGCGCTCAAAGGTGTCGGGTGACAGCACCTTGGTGACGTCACTGACCTGCGCCACATCCAGCAGCGCCGCCACACGAGGCGCGGTGTTCTTGCCGCTGGCCGTGGCCGGAAACAGAAGGTGGGTGTAGCCGCCGGCCAGTGCCAGCACCTGTGCGGCCAGGTTCTCGGCCAGCCCATGGGCCAGTGCGGGACTGTCGGCATGCAGCACCTTGGATACCCCGGCGATGGCCGCAGCGGCTTGCGCAGCCGCTGAAGCTCCCGCGCCGGCTACCAGCACGTGCACTTCTCCACCGCATTGCGCTGCGGCAGTGACGGTGTTGAGGGTGGCCGCCTTGATCGTGGCGTTGTCGTGTTCGGCAATGACGAGCGCAGCCATCAGATCACCTTCGCTTCGTTCTTGAGTTTGTCCACCAGGGTGGCCACATCGGGCACCTCGATGCCAGCGCTGCGCTTGGGCGGCTCGGTGACCTTGAGGGTCTTGATGCGTGAGCTGACGTCCACACCGAGGTCTTCGGGTTTGACGATGTCGAGCTGCTTTTTCTTGGCCTTCATGATGTTGGGCAGCGTCACAT
>CAYSOD010000808.1:0-1715 GCA_964432385.1 uncultured Rubrivivax sp. | reverse complement strand
GCGGTCCATCTTGTGGAAGACCCGCCACGCACTGCAGTGCGGGCACTGGCTCTTCCAGCTGCAGGCACCGCAGTGCAGCACTGGGGCGTAACCGCGGCGGTTGAGCAGCAGCAGGCTTTGCTCACCGCGGGCGATGCGCTCCTCGATGGCGCGCAGCAAGGGGGCGACCAACGCCGGTGCGTTCTCGCCGCGTTCGCGGGGTTGCTGCGACATGTCCAGCAGGCGCACCTCGGGCATCACGCCGCCGCCGATGCGCGTGGGCATGGACAGGCGGCGGTAACGCCCCTCCAGACTGCGCTGCCAGCTCTCCAGCGACGGTGTGGCCGAGCCCAGCACCACCGGCACCTGCTCCAGCCGGGCACGGTAGACAGCGAGGTCGCGCGCCGAGTAACGCGCGCCCTCCTGTTGCTTGAACGAGGGGTCGTGCTCCTCGTCCACCACGATCAGCCCCGGCCGTGGCAGCGGCGTGAAGACGGCCAGGCGGGTGCCCAGCACCAGGTCGGCCAGGCCCAGGTGGGCCATGAGCCAGTGTTTCAGGCGCTGCGCGGGGGTCAGGCCGCTGTGCAGCGCCACGAGCACGCGGTCAGGGAAGCGCTGCGCAAAGCGGGCCTCGAGCTGCGGCGTGAGATTGATCTCGGGCACCAACACCAGCACCTGACGCCCGGCCTGCAAGGCGCGCTCGGCAGCGCGCAGATAGACCTCGGTCTTGCCGCTGCCAGTCGCACCGTGCAGCAGCACCGGGCCCTCCTGCTCCAAGCCCTCCAGCACCGCCGCCTGTTCAAGCGACAACGCCGGTCGCTCAGGCATCGGGCCGCCCGGCGGCGCCGGCGGGGCCTTGCGCAGGCGCGCCACCCGCTTGCCCACCTGAAGGGCGGTGAGCTTGCGCATTTCGGGCGGGAGCACCGACAGTGCCAGTTCTCCCGTACCGCGTTGGTAGTAGCCGGCGGCAAAGTCCACCAGCGCGCGCCAGGCCGCGGGCAGCGGCGGCAAGGTGTCCATGACTTCGGCGATCTCGCGCAAGCGCTCGACCGGAGCTTCTGGCGAAGTAGCCGCCTCCCAGACGATGCCCGGCACCGTGCGCCGGCCCAGTGGGCAGCGCACCAAGGTGCCCGGCGGCCAGGCCTGAGGTGCCAGGTAGTCCAGCACGCCCCCCAGGCCAGCATGCTGTGGGGTTTCCACGGCCACCGACAGGTGCTCGGTCGCGGCTGGAGCGGGCAGCGCTGTCGCCTCCTGAGCTTGCTTGACACGCTGGGCAGTGGTCAAACCTGAGCCCTCTCAACTTGCGTCGCAGTCTTCGTTCGACATTGAGAATTCGCACCCAAGTTCATGATCTACATAGGGTTTTTTGGCCTGTCCACCGAATCTGTGGATAACTTTGTGGGCAACCCGGGGTGGAACTCGGCAAACCCTTGATTCATCGGGCCTTCCGCTGGATTGCCTCATTTCTCAGCAACAAGCACACCCTCGAAAAATCAACAACTTAGCGCTGCCTGTCGGGGTTCGGTAGCCGATCAGCCCGGGAAAAACCCGGCCCCTGGGAAGCCGCGCCATTTGGGGATAAGTGCGATGCTAAGTGCTCACTCACCGCCTGCAACGCGTGAATCCTTGCATGGCGGGCGGGGTAGGCCAGGCGTCGCAAACCGGGCTGGCGAACGTCCACCGCCTTGGGCCCACCGGCTCCTCAACGCAGCGTCTTGGAGTGCCGGTGCACCGCT
>CAYSOD010000807.1:0-1718 GCA_964432385.1 uncultured Rubrivivax sp. | reverse complement strand
AAGTAGGTGAAGATCATCAGGAACACGAAGATGTTGTCCACCGCCAGGCTCTTCTCGATGAGATAGCCCGTGAGGAACTCCATGGCCTTGGTGTTGGCCGTGGCCGCCCCGTGGTCCTGCGCCACCGCCCACCAGAACAAACCGTTGAAGGCAAAGCTCAGGGCCACCCAGACGATGGACCAGTTCAGTGCCTCCTTCACGGAAACCGCGTGCGCGCCCTGCTTGCGCAGGACCACGAAGTCCACGAACAGCGCGACGAGCACCGACGCGACAAAGAAAATCCACAGCCAAAGCGGCGCGATGGTGTCCATGGACACGCTCCTTGAGAAAGGGTTGAGGGTCGCGCCGAAAGGTCTTGCGGGGGAGCGTGTCCCTGCGGTCCCGGGCGGCTGGCGGGCGCCAGACACCGTATTGACGGGGGGCCGCGGCAGCGGGGTGCTGCTTGCTACTCCCCTTTCGACGCGGCGGATGGTAAGTGCGGACCGCATGCCCCCAGCTTGGCTGGGGGCTCCTCATGTGTGGGGTCTGACTGACCACGGCCTGGTCCGCGCCAAGCGGGGCACAGCACCTACAGGCCCATGGAACTCCATGGCCGGGCAGGCTAAGCTGGCCGCCCATGGAGCGACCTTTCATCCTGCACGTCGACCCGCATCTGATCGTGGTGGACAAGCCCGCGGGACTGCCCTCGGTGCCGGGTCGAGCGCAGGAACTCCACGACTGCGCGGCCTCCAGGGTGCAGGCCCTGTTCGACGATGCCCGCGCGGTGCACCGGCTGGACATGGCCACCTCCGGGCTGATGCTGTTCGCCCGCGGACTTGAGGCGCAGCGCACCTTGAACCGTGCCTTCGAGCAGCGCCAGGTGACCAAGACCTACGTGGCCGTGGTGGACGGCGTACCGAAAGGGTCTGGGGGTTCGGTGGATCTTCCGCTGATCGCCGACTGGCCACGCCGGCCGCGCCAGATCGTCGACCTGGAGAACGGCAAGCCCGCCCTGACGCATTGGCGCGTACTGAGCCCACCGACCGCAGAACAAGGGGGCACCCCGCTGGACATGAAGGCTTCAGACCAACCTCCCAGCACGCGGGTGGAACTGCAACCCGTCACCGGCCGCTCGCACCAACTGCGCGTGCACATGGCGGCGCTTGGCCACCCCATCCTGGGCGATGACCTCTATGCGCATGAAGAGGCCCGGCAACGCTCGGCACGCCTGTTGCTGCACGCCTGCCACATCAGCTTTCTTCACCCTCACAACCAGGAAAGGGCGAGCTTCAGCAGCGTGGTGCCGTTCTGAGCAGCCGGGTGGCCGAGCTCCGCCTTCACCCAAAGGCTTATCCTCCAACCCATGAACATGACCACCACCCCGAAGCCCATCAGCATCGTCACCGGCGCCTCGCGCGGCCTGGGCTTGGCGCTCGCCCGCCAGTTGCTGCAACGTGGGCACCGCTTGCTCACCCTGCAGCGCTCACCCAGCACCTCCCTGGCGTCTGAAGCGGCCGCCTCGGGCGCCGTGATCGAGCAATGGTCGGTGGACTTGACCAGGCCGGAAGAGGCCGCCGCCCGCCTGAAAACTTGGTTGCAAGCGCTGCCCCGCGGCGAGATCGCTGCGCTGAACCTCCTCAACAACGCGGCCCTGCTCGTCGAGCCCGGACCATTGTCTGCGGCTGACGCGAGTGCTGTGGCCGCGGCCATGCGCGCGAGCCTGGAGGCGCCGCTGCTGC
>CAYSOD010000806.1:0-1718 GCA_964432385.1 uncultured Rubrivivax sp. | reverse complement strand
GTGGCAGCGATCGGTGCGGATGCGAGCGCGCGGCGTGGCCACGGCCTCAGCCTCGGCCTCAGCCTCGGCCTGCTCCGCGCGGCGCTGCATGCGGGTGGTCAACGCACCGCGACCGCCCGGGTAGCGCCCCCAGCCATCGCCCACCCAGACCGATCCGACGCGCGTGGCGATGCCGCGATCCCACACGATCATGTCCGGCGTGGGCGTGAGCACCAGCTGGCCGTCGATCAGGTAGGTGCTTGGGTTGAAGATGATCGCGTCGTCCGCTGCAGCGGGCGGGCATGAGAGTGCGGCGAGCAGGGCGGCGACGAGGGTGAGGCGAAGCGGGTGGAGCGCGCAGAGGGAGAAGTTTGGCATGAGGGGAAGTGTCGGTCGTTGCGCGGGACGCAATTTGGACGCATCGCGCACGGCCCATGCCACGGACGCTGCAAAACACACCGCTGTCCGCATCGAGACCTCAAACCAGCGCGGGTAGTCCCTTGAACATTCGCGCCACCCGTTACCAGCCCCTGCATCCGGAGTCCTTCGATGGCGGCCCGCTTCTGGCCATCGACCATGCAGAAGCAAGCGTGACTGCGGCTATCCGGTATCTGCTCGCAGGCAAGGCGCAACAGCCACGCTTCATTTGTATGATGAAGGAAACCTAACAGTCGAAGCCTTCCGAGGAGATTTACATGAGTTTTGGCCCCAGAGATATCAACCGAATCGGCCCATCCGACCTTGCGATCAACTTTGCGACGGATGTGCACGAATTGATCAGAATCGGAGCCATAGCAGACAAGGCAGGTGGCTTCGGAATGGCCGCTGGAGCGGGCTTTGGTGTTCATGCTGCATGGGGAGGCCACTGGGCTACAGCCATCGCGGGCATCGCCATCGGCCTCATCGGGAAAGCTGTCGCACAAAATCACAAACAGACTCGCTACGAGCAACTTCATGCGAAATGGCAAGGCATTCTGAGCGGCCTTTCGGAACCCCAGGTGCGCGCGTTCGTGGAAGAGATAGCAACCTGCTATCCAAACATTGTCTATGCGTTCCGTAGCGGAGTTCTCGGCAACGCTTCCTCACAGCGGTTTATTGGGCTGCTTTGAGTTGCACACCGCAGGCCACTGAGGCATCTATCGCGCCCCACTCGGCATCTCGATGCTGTCGCATGCGCTGCGGCACCACCGGATATGCAGGCCGCAACTGCCATGCATCGACTCTCATAAGGCCCAGGGCGTGGACCAATGAGAGCGACCCTGTCAGTCATCAGCGAGCGGGGATAACCGTTGAAGCGTCAGCGTCGCGCAAGCAAGACGATGACGAAGATCACGATAACAACCAGTCCGATGACGCCCTGAGCGGAATCGTCTGACTGTCGTTCTGCAGGCGTCATCTTCTTACGCCGCTGCTGTCTCGTGTACCAAAAGAACCAGCCGAGCCTTGGATCCATGTGCGTGCCCCCTGAAGAGATTGGGTTCAACTCGGCCGCAGCGTACTTTGTCAAGGTATGCCGTCAACCTACTTCGCCTGAACCCTGCATTGCCCGAGATGGCCCACCAGTCTTGACTTGTCCTATAGGCGCGCTCGCACCCAAAGCGCGGTCATGCTTCAGGGAAGTAGCGGCGGCTCGGTCTCTTCGGCTGTTCGTGTTCCGCGCCTAAGTTCCTGCTCTACCCCCCCCCACCCACCCCCATACACCCACCCCGCCACCGCCCTCACCGCCTCGCGATCCCCCT
>CAYSOD010000805.1:0-1722 GCA_964432385.1 uncultured Rubrivivax sp. | reverse complement strand
ACCACGTCCCGCACGATACCGAGGTCGCGCACCGACAACGCGGGCACTTCGGGGGCGGGCACGGTGTCCAGCACCACCCAGGCGACGTCAACTGTGGGCTGCATGGCGGCCAAGGCGATCACCACACCCCGCCCGGGAACGCGCGTTGCAGATGCTGCATCTCGGCCAGGATGAAGCCCATGTGCTCGCTGTGCACGCCGCGACTGCCGGTGCTGACGAACTTGGAAGCGGCAGGCACCGCCAGGGTGGCCTCCTCCAACACGGCAGAAACCTCGGCAATCCAGGCTTCGCGCAAATGGCTGCGCTGCGGGCCCAGACCGGTGGCGGCTGCGTGGGTGTCGACCTCATCGCCCACGAACATCTCGTTCGTGTACGGCCAGGCGCGTTCCAGAGCCGCTCGTGCCCGACGGGCCGACTCCTCCGTGCCGTCACCTAGACGCACCACCCATTGTGCGGCGTGCTCTACGTGATAACGGGCTTCCTTGACGGCCTTGCCGGCGATGGCCGCCAGCTCGGCGTCGCCGGACGAGGCCAGGGCTTGCCAGTGGAGCTTCAGCCACACGGCCAGCAGGAGGTTGCGCACCTGCACGTCGGCGAAGTCACCGCCCGGCGAGTGGGCGCTGCTGCGGCGCAGGGGCTGCTCCACCAGGGTGAGATTGAGGTAGTCGCGCTCGTCACGCAGGAAGGCCAGCTGGTCCTCATCCAGCCCTTGCCCATCCAACGTGCCGGCATGGCTCAGCAGAGCCCGGGCCTGGCCCAGCAGGTCCAGCGACAGGTTGGTGAGCGCAATGTCTTCTTCCAGGATGGGGCCATGACCGCACCACTCGGACAGGCGCTGGGCGTGGATCAAGCAGGTGTCGGCCAGGCGCAGCACCCAGCGCACTTCTGGCGCACGGCTGAGGGTGACTGAGGGGGCCGGGCCGCGGGCCATGACAGGCACGGGCGGTGCAGCAGAAGCGGTGGCAACAGTCATCGCGGCCGCCTCACATGTGGTCTACGGCTTCGGGCAGCACGTAGAACGTGGGGTGGCGGTAGACCTTGTCTTCCATCGGGTCGAAGTACATGTCCTTGTCCCCAGGATCGGAGGCCGTGATCTGGCTGGAAGGCACCACCCAGATGCTGCAGCCTTCCTGGCGGCGGGTGTAGACCTCGCGCGCCAGCTGCAGCGCCATGGGCGCGTCAGGGGCGTGCAGGCTGCCGCAATGCTTGTGGTCCAGGCCCGCCTTGGGGCGGACGAAGACTTCCCACAGCGGCCATTCCTTGGTGGTATTCGTGGTGGAGTCGGACGTTTTGCTCATCAGGTTCTCCTCGAGCGCCAGTGAATGAGTCGCGGCGCTGAATGCTCAGAAAGGCTCTGGGCCTGGCCAGGTCGTGACGCGGACTTCAGGCAGCCTGCTGTCGCGTGGCCTGCTTGCGGGCGTGGGCCAGCGCGGCTTCCCGCACCCAGGCGCCGTCATCCCAAGCCTTGACGCGGGCGCCCAGGCGCTCCTTGTTGCAGGGGCCGTCGCCACCCACGACGCGCCAGAACTCGTCCCAATCGATGGGGCCGAAGTCGTGGTGGCCGCGGGCTTCGTTCCACTTCAGGTCGGGGTCGGGCAGGCTCACGCCCAACACCTTGGCTTGCTCGACGGTGGCGTCGATGAACTTCTGCCGCAGGTCATCGTTGCTGATGCGCTTGATGCCCCAGCGGGCCGACTGCGCGCCGTGCACGCTCTCCCCGTC